>JAEXUU010000522.1 GCA_023452965.1 Pseudomonadota bacterium
CTGGAAATAGCGCTCGCAGGCGTCGATCGCGGCCTTGATCATGCCGGCCGCCTGTTCCTCGGTCGGCTCCGCTCCGCCCGAGAGCAGGAGCGCATGGCGGTACATCACCACGTTCTCATTGCTCCACAGGTCGAAATGGCCGAGCCAGAGCTGCTCGTTGACCAGGCTCACCAGGTTCAGGACCTCGGACCGGCGGCGATCCGGCACCCTCAGGTCGAAGGCGCAGGCGACATGGATCGACTCGACTTCCGAGAGCCAGGTGATCGCGACGTGGTAGTCCGCCCAGCCGCCGGTGACGGCGACCGAGAGCTCATCGTCGCTGTCGCGGTCGAAGCTCCAATGGTTGAGGGAGGCAAGGCGTTCAATCAGGTCGAGAGGATTGGAAGGCCGATCGCTCTCGGCATCCAGATCAAGGTCCATCATGCCCAGGGTCCAACTGCCGGCGCCCTGCCCGCAAAGCAGGTCCGACGCGTTTGAGAACAGGAACACGGCGACTGGGAAAAGCGTAAGGCACACAACCCGACTGAACGGCCGCGAGCGGCCGCCGGATCGTCGGAAAGCTTCGCGAGACGAAGCCTGCCGACGAATCACCTCTCTTCATCGACGATAGCGCAGGCGGTCAACGTGCCCAACACGCTATCCAAGCTCGGCGGATTCGACCGCCGGCTCAATCCCCTCGCGGCGCTGTCCACAGCACGAGTCCATGCGAGGGGAGCCGTTCAGTCCTTCGCGGACTTGCCCTCGAGCGCGGCAAGGCGGGCAGCGAGCTTGTCGTTCTCCTCGCGCGCCAGCAGCGCCATCTCGCGCACCGCCTCGAATTCCTCGCGGGTGACCACGTCCATGTCGCGCAGCAACCGCTCGATCTGGGTCTTGACCACGGTCTCGACCTCGCGGCGCACGCCCTGTGCCGCCCCGGCCGCGTCGGTGGCCAGACGGGCGATGTCGTCGAGGATGCGGTTGCTGGTGCTGACCATGGCGGCCTCCGGCGCTGCGGCGCCCTGTGCGCCTTGAACCGGAGATATGGCGAAGGAGCGCGCGAGGCGCAATCGCGCATGCGCCGGCTCGGCGCTTTCGTCACGGCCGCGCCCTTCTCGCCTTGGCGGCCCCGGCACGCTATCCCTGATGCATCGCAACGCCGGACGGTCCTTCGCCATGGCCCTGCATTTTTCCTCCGCCGAGTTCGCCCGCCGCCGTCACGCCCTGCTCGCCGCCATGGCGCGCGAGCGGATGGACGCCGCCTTCCTGTTCCAGCAGGAATCGATGTTCTGGCTCAGCGGCTACGACACTTTCGGCTTCTGTTTCTTCCAGTGCCTCGTGGTGAAGGCGGACGGCACCATGGCGCTGCTGACCCGCTCGGCCGATCTGCGCCAGGCCCAGCACACCTCCAATCTCTCCGACATCCGAATCTGGAAGGACGGCCGCGACGCCAACCCCGCCCGCGACCTGCTGGAATTGGCGCGCGACATGGGGCTCGCCGGCAAGCGCATCGGCGTCGAGTTCGAATCCTACGGTCTCGTCGCCGCCAATGGCCGCAAGCTCGAGGCTGCCTTCTCCGGCATCGCCGAACTCGTCGACGCCTCCCTGTTGGTGACGCGCCTGAGAGCGGTGAAGTCGGTGGAGGAGATCGTCCATGTCCGCCGCGCCGCTTCCTTGTCCGACGCGGCCGACAAGGCGGCGCTCGACCTGATCCGCGCCGGCGCCGACGAGGGCGACATCCTCGCCGCCCAGCATAATGCGATCTTCTCCGGCGGCGGCGACTATCCCGGCAACGAGTTCATCATCGGCTCGGGTCGCGATGCGCTGCTCTGCCGCTACAAGAGCGGCCGCCGCAAGCTCGACCCCGACGACCAGATCACGCTCGAATTCGCCGGCGCCGACCGGCACTACCACGCTGCGATCATGCGTACCGTCGTCATCGGCAAGCCGCGTCCGTTGCACCTGCATTATCACGAGGCGGCGAAGGACGCGCTGCTCGCCTGCGAGGCCGCCCTGAAGCCCGGCAACACCGCCGGCGACGTCTTCGCCGCCCATGCACGCAGCTTCGACGCCCATGGCCTGTCGGGCCACCGGCTCAATGCGTGCGGCTACTCGCTCGGCGCCAAGTTCACCCCGTCCTGGATGGACTGGCCGATGTTCTACGAAGGCAATGACTGGGTGCTGGAGCCCGGAATGGTGATGTTCGCCCACATGATCCTGATGGATTCGGAGAGCGAGACCGCGATGTGTCTGGGGCGGACCTATCTCGTCGGGGAGGACGGCGCCGAGGCGCTGAACCTGCCCGATCTCGATCTGGTCTTGCGTTGATCCGATGCCCGCCAGCCATGCCGGAGAGGCCGGCTGCGCTTCGTGCGGCGCTGAATCGCCTGGGCGTCAAGGAGTTTGATGAAGAGCCGGTTAGTCTTGCACATCGAAAGCGCATTTCACTTTCGCACGACATGATCTAGAACGGACGCCGCAGGGAAGACCAAGCAATCCGAGCCCGACAACAAACAGGGCGGGAGGCAACATGTCGATTCGTACTTACGCACCCCTTCTGGGGTCGCTCGTTGCGCTTGCACTTGCGGGCTGCCAGGAGACCACCACCGCCGCGCGACCTCGGGTCGACGCTCCCGGCGTGCCCGTCTCGGTGCAGAGCATTTCCGGTGCGCCCGACCAGGTCACGGCCGCCTTCGCCGGGCTGCTCGGCGAAGCTGCGGCGGAGCGCAAGATGGAGATCGTACCCGGCGACAAGCCGGCCCGGTTCCGCGTCCGCGGCTATCTGACCGCGCAGCCGACCGAGGACGGCCAGACCTCGCTCGCCTTCGTCTGGGACGTCTATGACGAGACCAAGAAGCGCGCGCAGCGCGTCCAGGGCGAGAGCCTTGGTCGCCGCAGCAGCGGCGGTGATCCCTGGGCCGGCATCGACCAGACCATCGTCGCCAAGGCGGCCTCCGATTCGATGGATGCGATCGCCGGCTTCCTGACCACGGCGCCTCAGGCGGAGGCCAAGCCCGATGCCAAGGGCAAGGCGGCCGAGAGCAAGTCGACGACGGCCAGGGCAGCTTCGGCAGGCGGCGCCAAGCGCCTCTAGCAGGCGGCGGCGGGACCGGCCGAACTGACCTATCGGCAGCCTGGCCGGTCACGGCTTTTCCACGATTCTGTTGCAGTTCTGTTGCAGTGCAGCGGTCGACTCACCGTCGCGCCGCTGTTAAGAGCCGTTCGAACCAAGCCGGCCCCTCGCGGCTTGGACTGCCAGTCCTCACGGTGCGCCCGGCATGAACTCCTCCATCAAAGTCGTCGCCGGTAACTCCAACCGGCCGCTGGCTGAGGCCATCTGCGCCTCGCTCGGCATCCCGCTAGCCAAGGCTTCCGTCCGGCGCTTCGCCGACATGGAGGTATTCGTCGAGATCCAGGAGAACGTTCGCGGCCAGGATGTCTTCGTCATCCAGTCGACCTCGTTCCCGACCAACGACCACCTGATGGAGCTGCTGATCATCACCGACGCCCTGCGCCGTTCCTCGGCGCGGCGCATCACGGCGGTGATTCCCTATTTCGGCTATGCCCGGCAGGACCGCCGCGCCTCCGGCCGCACGCCGATCTCGGCCAAGCTCGTCGCCAATCTCATCACCCATGCCGGTGTCGACCGTGTGCTGACGCTCGACCTGCATGCCGGCCAGATCCAGGGCTTCTTCGACATCCCGACCGACAACCTGTTCGGCGCTCCGCTGATGGCCCGCGACATCAAGGACCGGCTCGACTGGAAGAACGCCATGGTCGTCTCGCCGGACGTCGGCGGCGTGGTGCGCGCCCGGGCCCTCGCCAAGCGCATCGACGCGCCGCTCGCCATCGTCGACAAGCGTCGCGACCGGCCGGGCGAGTCGGAGGTGATGAACATCATCGGCACGGTCGAAGGCCGCTCCTGCATCCTGCTCGACGACATCGTCGATTCCGGCGGCACGTTGGTGAACGCCGCCGAGGCGCTGCTCGCGCAGGGCGCCAAGGAAGTCTACGCCTACATCACGCACGGCGTGCTCTCCGGCGGCGCCGTGGCGCGCATCGCCAATTCCAAGCTCAAGGAACTGGTGATCACCGATTCGATCATGCCGACCGAGGCGGTGAAGGTCGCACGCAACATCCGGGTCATCTCCATCGCCAATCTGATGGGCGAGGCGATCGAGCGCACCGCGAGCGAATCGAGCGTCTCCAGCCTGTTCGACTGACGGGCCCGCCATGGCGGCCCCGACGCCCGGCGGCGACCGAGCCCTCGTCCTCTTTTCCGGCGGCCAGGATTCGACCGTCGCCCTCGCCTGGGCGCTGCAGCGCTTTTCCGGCGTCGAGACGGTCGGCTTCGACTATGGCCAGCGCCATCGCATCGAGCTCGAAGCCCGGCTGACGATCAGAGACAAGCTGCCTGCGCTCGCTACGGCCTATGCCGAGCGCCTCGGCCCCGACCATCTGCTCGATCTGACGACGCTGGGCAGGATCTCGGACACCGCCCTGACCAGCGAGAGCGAGATCGCCTTCGCCGAGAGCGGCCTGCCGACGACCTTCGTGCCCGGCCGCAACCTGATCTTCCTCTCCTTCGCCGCCGCCCTCGCCTATCGCCGCGATTGCAGGCACATCGTTCTCGGCGTCTGCGAGACCGACTATTCCGGCTATCCCGACTGCCGGGACGACACCATCAAGGCGATGCAGGTCGCGCTCGGCCTCGGGCTCGACCGCAGGCTGGTGCTGCACACGCCGCTGATGTGGCGCGACAAGGCGCAGACCTTCGCCCTTGCCCGCCGGCTGGGCGGCCAGCCCCTGCTCGACCTGGTGGTCGAGGACACCCATAGCTGCTATCTCGGCGACCGGAGTAGGCGCCACGCCTGGGGTTATGGCTGCGGCCACTGCCCGGCATGCGACTTGCGTTCGAAAGGTTTCGCGGCCTTCGAGGCCGCGCCAGGTGACAGCGGACCGAATTATGACGACTGACCGGCAACGGCGCATCGAGGGACTGATCGCCCTCGTCCTCTTCGGCTTGAGCATTCCGGCGGCCAATTGGCTGATCGGCAATGCCGGCACGGTCTGCGCGCCGAACGGCCCCTGTCTCGTCCCGGTCGCTCCCGGCATCATGGCGCCGAGCGGCGTGCTGATGGTTGGGCTCGCGCTCGTGCTGCGCGACATCGTCCAGCGCCGGCTCGGCGCCAAGGCCGCGCTGATCGCGATTGCCGCCGGTGCGCTTCTCTCCGGTCTGCTCGCCCCACCCGCCATCGTGATTGCCTCGATGGCGGCCTTCCTGCTGTCGGAGCTCACCGACTTCGCCGTCTATACGCCCTTGCAGCGCAATCATTTCGTTGCCGCGGTCGCCGCCTCCAGCATCATGGGGCTCGTCGTCGACAGCATCGTCTTCCTGCAGCTGGCCTTCGGCAGCCTGGACTTCCTGACCGGCCAGATCATCGGCAAGGCCTGGATGGTGCTGCTGGCGCTGCCGCTGATGTTCTGGCTGCGGCGGCGCGACGAGCGCCTCGGCCTGATGCCGGCCTGAAGCGGCCGTTTTCCGAACAATTCGAGACAACGGCGCAACCGTAGGTTCATGCCCTTGGGGCATGATCGCGGAAATGTGCTTATTGCTGCCTCGAGGCTTGTTTGAACTCCGTCGAACGTCTCCAGTCCCTGCAGAACGCAACCCTGGAGGCGATCGCGCGCGGCGAGCCGCTGGCGGCGATCATGACCTCGCTGTGCCTGCGGGTCGAAGCCATCGCCCCCGAGGTCGTCTGCTCCGTCGTCGCCGTCGATGCGGAAAGCTGCCTGCAGCCGCTGGCGGCGCCCAGCCTGCCGGCGAGCTATGCCGCGGCCCTGCGCGGCGTGTCATGCGGACCGCGCGTCGGCTCCTGCGGGACCGCGATCCATCGCGGCAGTGCCGTCGAGGTGACCGACATCGCCAGCGATCCGCTCTGGCAGGGTTATGAAGGGCTGGTGCTGCCGCTCGGCCTGCGCGCCTGCTGGTCGAGCCCGATCAAGGCGCGCGACGGCCGCGTGGTCGGCAGCTTCGCCTTCTATTATCGCCGCAAGCGCGGCCCGGACGCGCTGGAGCGCCGCATCGTCGCGACCTGCGTCCATCTCTGCGCCATCGCGATCGAGCATGACGAGGTCAGGACGCGCAACCATCAGCTCGCCTATTTCGACGCGCTGACCCGCCTGCCGAACCGGGCGCAGTTCAACGACGCCATCGCCCGCATGACCGCCAGGGCCGAGCCCTGCTTCGGCCTGTTGCTGATCGACATCGACCATCTCAAGGCGGTCAACGACACGATGGGCCACGCCACCGGCGACCGCCTGATCGAAACCGTCGCGGCACGGCTGGCGGAGGTCGCGGGTACCGGCACGGCTTTCCGGATCGGCGGCGACGAGTTCGCCGTCCTGCTGCCGGATTGCGGCCAGGCTCCGCAGCTGCGCGCGGCGGCGACAGCCATCCTTGCCGCGATGCCCGCCCCTTTCGATCACGACGGCAACACCATCATCCCGAGCGTCACGATCGGGGC
>JAEXUU010000568.1 GCA_023452965.1 Pseudomonadota bacterium
AGACCATGCCGATGCCGGTGACGATGCCTGCCGCCGGCACCTCGTTGCCATAGAGCTCCCAGGCCGCGAGCGGCGACAATTCCAGGAAGGGCGAGAACGGGTCGACGAGCAGGTCGATGCGCTCGCGCACCGGGATCTTGCCGCGCTCGCGATGGCGTGCCTGCAACTTCGCGCCGCCGCCGGCCAGGACGCGCCCATGCCGCTCGCGCAAGGTCTCGACCAGCGCCGCATAGGCGGCCCGCCTCTCATCCTGCTCGGCGCCGCCGCGCAGCCTGCTCTCGATCACCGGCATTCGCCCGTGCCTCCCGTCATCTGCCGCACCGGCGCCTTGCCAGCGCGCCGCGGCGTTGCTACCTAACTACCGTTAGGGAGACAACAAAGGCAAGGGCCATTCCGCGCCGGGCGAACGGAGGATGCCTTGCGAATCCGGGAGTGGATCGATGGGTCGCGTCTATGACGAGTTCTCGCCCGGCCAGCGTTTCGTGACGCCGGGCCGGACGATCACCGAAGCCGATATCGGCGATTTCGCGGGCCTTACCGGCGACTACAACCCCGTCCACACCGATGCCGAGTTTGCGGCCAAGACCGAGTTCAAGACCCGCATCTCCCATGGCCCGATGGGCATCGGCATTGCCTTCGGCCTCGCGTCGCGGCTAGACCTGATCGACGGGACGGTGATCGCGCTGCTCGGCGTCAGCTGGGATTTCGCCGCCCCCGTCCGCCCCGGCGACACCATCCGCGCCGTGATCGAGGTCACCGAGATGCGAGCAGTCAAGCACCCGGATCGCGGCCTGATCGCGCTTGCGATCGCGCTGGAGAACCAGCACGGCACAGTGGTCCAGAACGGCACGGCCCGGCTCCTGATGCGCCGTGAGCGGATCGCCGGCACCGCCTGGGGCGAGATTTCGTGAAGCAGAACCCGGCCAGCAATCCGGCGGCCGGCCAGCGCCCGGTAGGCGGCGCGCGCCGCCAGATCCTCGACGCCGCCGCGGCCTTGCTGCGCCAGGGCTACGACGCCACGACCACGCGCGAGATCGCCACCCGGGTCGGGATCAAGGCCGGCAGCATCTATCACCACTTCGCCTCGAAGGACGACATCGTCGGCACCGTCGTCAACGAAGGCGTGCGTGTCGTCCATGAGGCCGTCATAGCCGCGCTCGAAGCGCTCGGGCCGGAGGCGACGCCGCGGCAGCGTCTGGAGGCTGCGATCAAGGCACATCTGCGCTCGTCGCTCGAGCACAGCGACTATACCTCGGCCAGCATCCGCGCCTTCTCCTTCCTGCCCGCCACGGTGCAGGAGGGCTGCCGCGTCGAGCGCCGGCGCTATGAGGAGATCTGGCGCGGGCTGGTCGCGGAGGCCGCCGCCGCGGGGCTGCTCGCCCCCGCCGTCTCGCAGGATTCGGTGCGCCTCCTGCTGCTCGGCGCGGTCAACTGGGCCGGCGAATGGTACCGGCCCGAGCGCATGAGCATCGACGAGATCGCCCGCGACTTCGCTGCCAGCATCCTGCGCTGACCCGCCTCCTCCTCTACGCCGCCGCCGGCTGTGCCGGAGCGCCAGCCCATTGCGTATGCGCCGGGATCGCCTCGCCCTTCATCACGATGGTGAGGTTGCCGAGCCGGGCATAATCGCCGATGCGGGTGTCGTAGAGCACCGTGGTCAGCGCCGAGATCGCCGTGCCTTGGCCGATCTCGATCTGCCCGATCTTCATCACCCGATCCTCGAAGAGATGGGTCTGCAGGTTCGAGGTCGCGTTGATCGCCGCATGGTCGCCGATCGAAACGCAGTCGAACTCGGTGATGTCGGTGCTGTCGAGGAAGACTCCCTTGCCCACCTTGGCGCCGAACAGCCGCATCGCCCAGGGCAGCATCGGCGTGCCACGCAGCGCGTTGAGCAGCAGCGCCCCGGCGGTGCCCCAGTAGAAGGTCGTCATCGCCTCGGTGCGCAGCGCCCACCACGACCACAGCCCGTGATTGCCGGGGCGATAGACGCCCATCAGCAGCCATTTCACCGCCAGCACCACGCTCGCCAGGATGATCGAGCAGGCGACGCAGGTTGCGATGAAGATCGGCGCGAACTCGGTCCAGCTCTGCGATTTCTCCAGCGCCGGGAACAGCACGTATTCGGCCGCGAAGGTGCCGAGCGTGATGAACATCATCGTCGGCATCGAGACGCTGAACAGTTCGAACACCGCCCGCAGCACGCGCCGCCAGGCCGGCGGCCGGAAGGTCTTGGCGACATCGGCATCGTCGAAGCGCTGGCGGGCCGGCAGCAGGATCGGCGGGCTGCCGAAGCGCGTCTCGTTCGGCGCCATCGGCTGGTCGGCAGGCGGCTTCGACTTGATGCCGATCAGCGCGCCATCAGGAATCGAGGCGCCGGGCGGCAGCACGGAATCATTGCCGATGAACACGCGCGAGCCGGTGCTGACCTGACCGGAGGTCATCCAGCCGCGGCGGACATCCTCGTCGCCGAGCACCACCTCGTCGGCGACGAAGCACTGGTCGCCGATCGCGATCGTGTCGTAGCGCCCGGCGAAATTGGTGGCGATCTCGGTGTCCTTGCCGATCTTGGCGCCCATCAGCCGGTACCAGACCCGCATGTAGATGGTCGAGAACAGCGAGCTCAGGCTGTCCAGCATGACATCGGAGGCGAGCCCGACCGTCCATTTGCGCACGGCGAAGCCGGAATGGATCGACTTGGTGCCGGCCGGCGCGCTCGGCAGCACGATCCAGCGGATCGCGGTCACCAGCAGCACGGTGCCGAGCATCATCAGCATCGCAGTCGGCCAGGTCAGCACCGGCAGGAACCAGTGATAGTCGACGCCGACCATCTGCTGGAGCACCGTGTCGTAGCGGTCGAACAGGTAGAAGGCAGGGAAGATCGGCAGCAGGCTGAGGGCCGGCATCGCCAGCACCATCAGCGCGTAATAGACGGTCTGCAGGGCCTGGACCGGGGCGGAGGGCGCCGGCGCATGCTGCGGCCACTTCGCCGGATCGACCGTGCCAACCTTATGGCCGGGCGAGCCGTCCCAGTGCTCGAAGGCTCCGACCCGCATGCCGGGCGAGAGCGCGGTCAGGTCGGCGAGCTCGGCGCCCTCGCCGATGACGGTGTCATGGCCGATGGCGCAGGAGGTTCCGATATAGGCGTCCCGCCCGATCGTCACCGTGCCGATCACCAGCTCGTTGCCGATCACCTCGGCATTGGCGATGCTGAGCTTGCCGCCAAGGGTGACGTCGTCGCCGATCTCGACGAGATCGACCGCGCCGGCCTCGAAGCCGCTGAAGAAGACGCGCTTGCCGACCTTCGCGCCGAGCAGGCGCAGCACGAACGGCCCGAGCGGCGTGCCCTGCATGCGGTTGAGATGGATGAAGGAAGTCAGCTGCCGGGCGAGCCACCAGCGGAAGAAATAGACACCCCAGAGCGGATAGCGTCCCGGTTTCGTCCGCCACATCACCAGCCGCTTGCCGACGATGCCGGCGATCAGGATCGCGAGCGTCACCAGCATGTAGACGCCCATCAGCATCAGGATTTCGCGGCCTTCGACCTTCTCGTCGACCGTGATCAGCTCATAGGTCACGAAGATGGTGAGCCAGGGCCCAGTCAGCGCCAGCAGCAGCAGCGGCATGCAGGCGAGCTGCGCCAGCCCGCAGAGCACCCGGCGCAGCAGTGGCGGCGGCGTGAAGCTGAGATCGCGCCGCTTGCGCCCGCCCGCGGCCTGCTCGCGCTCCTCGAGCCGGGCGGCGATCGCCCTCAAGCTGCGCAAGCTGTAAATGTCCTCCAGCGTGATCGCCGGCAGGTCGGGATTGCCGCGCACGGCCGCCAGGAAGGTCGCGGCGAGCAGCGAATGACCGCCGAGATCGGCGAAGAAGTCTGCGTCGAATCCGATATTCTGCCCGGGGAAGAGCGGCTTGGCCGCCGCCAGCAGCGCGGCCTCGGTCGGCGTTTGCGGTTCCTCCTGCTCCTCGGTCTCGGCCGGGGCGCTGAGCGGCGCCGCCTTGAGCGCCTTGCGGTCGGCCTTGCCCGAGGTCAGGCGCGGCAGCTCGGCCATCTCCTCGAAATGCGAGGGCACCATATAGGGCGGCAGCGTCTGCTTCAGCGCGCCGCGGATCTGCGCCCGGTCGAGCGTGGCGCCGGCCGCCGGCACGACGAAGGCGACGAGCCGGTCGATCCCGTCGTCGCGGCGCAGTACCACGGTTGCCTGCGCGATGCCGGGCAGGTCCGACAGCCGAGCCTCGATCTCGCCGAGTTCGAGCCGGAAGCCGCGCAGCTTGACCTGATCGTCGATGCGGCCATGGAACAGGATCTTGCCGTTCTCGGCGACGCTGACCGCGTCGCCCGAGCGATAGAGCACCGGGTCGCCAGCCATCGGGTGGAACGGGTTGGCGATGAACTTCTCGGCGGTCAGGTCGGGCCGCCCGAGATAGCCGCGCGCGACGCCCGGCCCGCCGATCAGGAGCTCGCCCTCGACCCCGGGCCCGACCAGCCGCATCTGCTCGTCGACGACATAGCAGGTGTAGTTCGGGATCGGCACGCCGATGGTCACCGCCTCCTCCGGCGTGACCTCGTCGACCGTCGCGACGACCGTCGCCTCGGTCGGCCCGTAGGAGTTGAAGATCTTCCGGCCCGGCCGGCACCAGCGCTGCTTCACCGAGGGCGGGTAGGCCTCGCCGCCGAGGATGATGATGCGCAGGCTCGGCACGTCTTGCGGCAGCATGGCGAGCAGCGTCGGCACGGTGTCGAGCACGCTGATCCCGGCCGCGTTCATCAGCTCCGGCAGACGCTCGACCTCGCCGAGCACCTTCTGGGAGGCGACCCAGAGCGTCGCGCTGACGAGATAGGGGACGA
>JAEXUU010000573.1 GCA_023452965.1 Pseudomonadota bacterium
GCCTTCCTGTTTGCGCGCGCTGTAGCCTGAATGCGCGCAGGCTTCACCGCTCGTCGCTTCGGCCGCGCTGCGCCAGCAGCCAGGACCTGACCATCGCGGTCGGCTCCGGATGGCGCGGCTTGCGCGCCGAGACGACATGGAAGTCGAGGCTGCCGCGCATCGTCGCGGGGAAGGCCTGGACCAGCCGGCCGGCGGCGAGGTCGGGCTCGACGAGGAAGCGGCTGGCGAGCGCCAGGCCCTGGCCGGCGAGGGCGGCATCGAGGGCCAGCGCGGTCTGGTTGAAGCGCATGCTCCGCATGCCCGGCGGGATCGGCCGTGCCAGAGCGCGCTCGATGAATTCCGGCCAGAGGTCATGCCCGTCATGCAGCAGCACCAGCTGCGCCAGTTCGGCATCGTCGAGCGCGGCCGCGGCGCTGGCACGGAGCTTCGGGCTGCAGACGGCGACGACATCCTGTGGAAACAGCAGATCGGCCACCAGCCCGGCTCCAAAGGGCGGCCGGCCTTGCCGCACGGCGATGTCGACCCCGTCGGACTGGAAATTGGCGAGACTGTCGCTGGCGAGGATGCGCAGGTCGAGCTGCGGATGGGCGGCGGTGAACGCCGGCAGGCGCGGAATCAGCCATTTCGAGGCGAAGCTCGGCGTCACACTGATCGTCAGCCGCAGCGGCTGCGGGCGCAAGGCGGTGGTCGCCTCGATGATCACAGCGAAGGCGCGGGCAAGCTGCGCGGCATAGCCCCGGCCGGCGCTGGTCAGGGCGAGACCGCCCCGCAGCCGCTCGAATAATTGCACGGCGAGGTCCCGCTCGAGGCCGCGCACCTGCTGTGCGACGGCGCCCTGCGTCACGCCAAGTTCCTCCGCTGCCAGCCGGAAGTTGAGATGGCGGGCGGCGGCCTCGAAGGCGCGCAGGGCATTGAGCGAGGGCAGGCGGCGTGAAGGTTCCATCAGCCAGTAGATTTCCTACAGTCTGGGCGGTGACGAACTCGCTGGCCAAGGCTCGTGCCTGCTGCCAAGAAGAGGGTGTGCATGGCGCTGGCTTCGTGCATGGAGCCGCTTGTAAAACGAATGGTGGACGCGATGGCAGCAGAAAAAGTAGCGATCGTCACGGCAGGCGGCAGTGGCATGGGCGCCGCCGCGGCGCGCCGGCTGGCACAGGACGGCTTCAGGGTCGCGATCCTGTCCTCCTCGGGCAAGGGCGAGAAGCTGGCGGCGGAACTCGGCGGCCTCGGTGTCACCGGCTCGAACCAGTCGAATGACGACCTCAAGCGCCTCGTCGACGAGACCATGGCGCGCTGGGGCCGGATCGACGCGCTCGTCAACAGCGCCGGCCATGGCCCGCGCGCGCCGATCACCGAGATCACCGACGAGCAATGGCATACCGGGCTCGACGTCTATCTGATGAACGTCATCCGCGCGACACGCCTCGTCGCCCCGGTGATGGCGGCGCAGAAATCCGGCGCGATCGTCAACATCTCGACGGCCTGGGCCTTCGAGCCGGCGGCGACCTTCCCGACCTCGGCGGTGTTCCGCGCCGGGCTCGCCGCCTACACCAAGCTCTTCGCCGACCAGTACGCCGAGCATAATGTCCGGATGAACAATGTCCTGCCGGGCTGGATCGATTCGCTGCCGCAGACCGAGGAACGCCGCGCCGGCGTGCCGATGCAGCGCTACGGCACCAGCGAAGAGATCGCCGCGACGGTCGCCTTCCTCGTTTCCGAGGGCGCCGGCTACATCACCGGCCAGAACCTGCGCGTCGATGGCGGGTTGATGCGCTCGGTCTGAGCGACGGCTCGGTCTGGGCACGGTCCTGGCGTCATGGTCGGCCTTGAGCCGACCATCTCGGTCCGGAGGAGGCTCCTGCCGGGGCCCGCTCGTCGCTGCGAGATTCTCGGCTCTGCGCTCCGGTCCGGCCGAGAATGCCTTCCGCGAGGGTCAGAACCCCGTCCGCTGGCGGATCGCCGCCGCCAGCGTGCCGTCGTCGAGATAGTCGAGCTCGCCACCGACCGGCACGCCATGGGCGAGCTTGGTCACCTTGACCTCAAGATGCGCCAAGAGGTCGGTGATGAAATGCGCCGTGGTCTGGCCCTCGACGGTGGCGTTGAGCGCCAGGATGACCTCCTTCACCGCCGGCTCCGAGGCACGGGCGACGAGCGCGTCGAGCGTCAGATTCTCCGGCCTGATGCCGTCGAGCGCCGAGAGCACGCCGCCGAGCACGTGATAGCGCCCGCCGACCGCGCCGGAGCGCTCAAGCGCCCAGAGATCGGCGATGTCGGCGACGACCACGATGACGCCGTCATCGCGGCGCGGATCGCGGCAGAGCCCGCACGGGTCGCTGGTGTCGACATTGCCGCAGGTCGAGCAGACGACGATGCGCTCGCGTGCCACCGCCATCGCTTCGGCCAGGGGGCCGAGTAACTGCTCGCGCTTCTTGACGAGATGCAGCGCCGCGCGCCTCGCCGAGCGTGGACCTAGGCCCGGCAGCTTGGCCAGGAGCTGGATCAGGCGCTCGATTTCGGGGCCGGCAATGGTGCGGGACATGGCGAGCCTAAAGAGAGAATAGCGCCGTCATTCCGGACAAGCCGCCCAAGCGGCACCGATCCGGAATCCATCGAGGGGCGCTGCGC
>JAEXUU010000529.1 GCA_023452965.1 Pseudomonadota bacterium
CACCACCATATGGGCACGATCGTCGAGAGCGAGGCCGATATCGACGCCTTCATGGCGGCGACCGGCGAGGCCGCGCATCTCTTGCTCGACACTGGCCACGCGACCTGGGGCGGAGCCGATCCGGTAAAGCTGGCGCAGCGCTATCGCACCCGCATCAGCCATGTCCACGCCAAGGACGTCCGCAAGGCTGTGATGGAACAGGCGAGGGCGGAAGACTGGAGCTTCCTCGATGCGATCCTCGGAAAGGGCGCCGATCTCGGGGTTTACACCGTGCCGGGCGACGGCATGGTCGACTACCCGGCAGTGTTCAAGGCGCTGCCCTGCTATTCCGGCTGGGTCGTCGTCGAGGCCGAGCAGGACCCCGAAAAAGCCCATCCATTGACCTATGCCAAGAAGGGCGTCGCCCATCTCGAGGCGAGCCTGAAGGAGGCCGGGCTCGTTTGAGCCCGGGATCGCCATGTCGAAGCTGCTGGTGAAACCGCAGGCCCCCGATGCCGACGGCTGCGTCCACGAGATCACGCCGGAGTCGGCGGGCTGGGGCCATGTCGGTTTTGCCGTCCACTGCCTCGCCGACGGCCAGACCCTGTCGCGCGAGACCGGCGATCGCGAGCATTGCCTCGTCCTGCTTTCGGGCAAGGTGGCGGCCCGTGCCGATGGTCAGGATTTTGGTGTGATCGGCGGTCGGGCTTCGCCCTTCGAGGCCGATCCCTGGTCGCTCTATGTGCCTGCCGGCTCCGCCTGGAGCGTTGCCGCACGTGGGCCGTGCGAGCTTGCGATCTGTTCGGCGCCGGGGATCGTCGGCCAGCGCCCGCCGCGCCTGATCGCGCCCGCCGATGTCGGCTGCCTGACGCGCGGCCAGGGCAGCAATGTCCGCCATGTCCGCAACATCCTCCCCGAAACCGAAGCCGCCGACGGGCTGCTCGTGGTCGAGGTGATCACCCCGGCCGGCAACTGGTCGAGCTATCCGCCGCACAAGCATGACGAGGACCGGCTGCCTGACGAAACGCAGCTGGAGGAAACCTATTACCACCGGCTGAACCCGCCGCAGGGCTTCGGCTTCCAGCGCGTCTATACCGATGACCGCTCGCTCGACGAGACCATGAGCTTCGAGAATGGAGACGTTGTGCTGGTGCCGAAGGGCTATCATCCCGTCGGCGCGCCGCATGGCTACGATCTCTATTATCTCAATGTGATGGCCGGCCCGAAGCGGATCTGGAAGTTCGCCAACGATCCCGCCCATGACTGGCTGATGCCACGCTAGCCACTGCGGGCCGTCGATCGCCTGCCTACGCGGTCGCGTTCGACCTTGCCTCGTCATCCCGGCGCTGCGCCGCCTCGCGGCTTGTCCGGGATGACGGGAGGGAGGCCGCGAGCCTGAATCGAAATCTACGAAAGGCGCTTCAGGCCTTTGAGCTGAAAGGGTCTTTCTGACTTCCGCCGCCTGCGGTTGAAGCCCTGCCTCAGAGATCGACCAGAACCCAGAGCACGACGGCGTCTGTCGGACCCGACGAGGTCCAGGTGTGCTCGGTGCTCGCGTCGTAATAGACCGAATCGCCTTTGTTGAGCTCGAGCGGCTCATAGAGCGCGCTGTGCACGATCAGCGTGCCTTCCATCACCATCACGAAGATCTCGGCCTCCGACTTGGCCCAGGCCGGATAATCGTCCGGCGAGCGTGCCGTCACCGTGGTCAGGATCGGCGTCGCGCGCTTGTTCTTGAGGTCGGCGCACAGCAGCATGTTGTTGCAGGTCACCGTCGCATGGCGGCTTCCGGCGCCGGCCCGCGTCACGCTGCGCCGGCCCCGTAAGACGCCAGGATCATTGTCCTGGTCGTTGAGCAGGGAGACCAGCTCGATGCCGAGCCCCTGGGCGATGCGCTGCATCGTCGAGATGGTCGGCGAAAGCTCGTTGCGCTCGATCTTCGAGAACGCCGAGGACGAGACGCCGGTCAGCCGGCTCGCATCCTGCAAGGTCAGCCCGCGGCGCTTGCGCACCTTCAGCAGCCGCGCGCCGATGTCGAGATGCCCCCGCGCGTCCTCGGAATCGTGATCGACCGGGCGGCCTGCGCCGCGGGCCGTGTCGTCCCGGTCGAGCGACGAGATTTCCGGCATCCTGATCTCCTTGGCGCAGCCGGAAGGCTGCAATGCCTCCGGCCCGGACTCTCATAGCGGGCAGCATAGGGCATGGAAAGCGCTTGATCCATAATGCTCCACAAATTGTCGGATAGTGGATTTTTGTATCTTAGTATTGACATCGGTCGAATGGTGGATGAGCGTTGGATTGGCTGACGAGCCGGCAAACCGCTGCGCGACGCTCCGTCCAGGGCATGCGCCGGCTTGAATCCGGTTGGCAGCTAGACAAGGGAAACGCTTGATGACGCTCACGAAAGACCAGTTGAACGGCCTCTACACGGCCATCGTCACCCCGCTCGCCGAGGATGGGTCTGTCGACGTCAAGGCCCTGAAGAAGCTGGTGCGCTTTCAGCTCGACGCCGGCGCGGCCGGCATCGTGCCGATCGGCGGCACGGGCGAGTATCCTGCCTTCTCTCGTGATGAGCGCCGCACCATCGTTGCGACCTGCGTCGAGGCCGCCGATGGCAAGCCGGTGATCCCGGGCGTGCTCTCGACTGGTTTCGAGGACGCTCTGGAAGCCGGCCGCGACTTCGCGGCGGCGGGCGCCGCCGCTGTGATGACGGTCACCCCCTATTATGCGCCCGGCACCCAGGACGGCATGCGCGCCTATTTCCGGCGCTACCGGGACTCGCTCGACCTGCCGGTCATGCTCTACCAGATCCCGCGCCGCACCACCGTCTCCGCCTTCGCCGACACGGTACAGGCGATGGCCGAGGACGGCTCGATCATCGGCATGAAGTACTCGTCCTATGACATGCCGGACTATATCCGCACGGTGAAGTACGCCGGCGACAAGATCGCGATCCTCAGCGGCGAGGAGCCCCTGTTCGCGACCCATGTCGCACTCGGCGCCCGTGGCGGCGTGCTGGCTTCGGCGACGATCTATCCGAAGATCTGGATCGAGATCTTCGAGCTCGCCAAGCGGGGCAAGCTGAACGAGGCGCTGAAGCTCCAGGACAAGATCGATCCGGTCATCGATTCGATCTATGTCGAGACCAATCCCGGCCCGCTGAAGCGCTACATGGCGCTTGCCGGCATGCCGGTCGGCGGGGTCCGCCTGCCGCTGCAGGGCCCGAGCGCCGAGACGATCGCCAAGCTCGAGACCGCCGCCAAACAGGCGAAATCGGTCAGCCTCGCCTGAACGAAGGGAACCGCATCGTGCTCGATCGGCTGCGCGATATCGTTGGCGACAAGGGGCTCATCGCCGATCCCGGCGAGATGGCCCCCTGGCTGACCGATTGGCGTGAGCGGCGCCAGGGCAAGGCGCTTTGCGTAGTTGCCCCGGCCTCGACCGCCGAGGTCGCAGCCGTGATGCAGCTCTGCGCCGAGCAAGGCCAGCCGGTCTTCCCGGTGGGCGGCAACACCGGGCTTTGCTTTGGCGCGGTGCCTGAGAGTACCCGTCCCGACAAGCCCGGAATCGTCCTGTCGCTGCGCCGGATGAACAAGATCCGCGCCATCGACCGTGCCGGCAATATCGCGACCGTCGATGCCGGTGTGGTGCTCGGCGACCTACATACGGCGGCAGCCAACGCCGGACGCCAGTTCCCGCTCCATCTCGGCAGCGAGGGCAGCGCCCAGATCGGCGGGCTGATCTCGACCAATGCCGGCGGGACGGGCGTCGTCCGCTACGGGCCGATGCGCGATCTCGTCGCCGGGCTGGAGGTCGTCCTGGCCGATGGCCGCGTGCTCGACGATCTCGCGGCCCTGCGCAAGGACAATACCGGCTATATGCTGCGGCACCTGTTCATCGGTGCCGAAGGAACGCTCGGCATCATCACCGGCGCGGCGCTGCGGCTGCACCCGCAGACCCCGAACACCGCCCATGCCTGGGTTTCGGTGGCCGATCCAGCCGCTGCGGTCGCTCTTCTCGCCGCCATGCAGGATCGGGCAGGCAGCGCGATCCAGGCCTTCGAACTGGTCTCCGCCTCGCAGTTCGAGCTTGTGGTTCGCCATGTCGAGCGCATCCGCATTCCCTTCGACGCCATTCCGGCCTGGTCGGTGTTGATCGAACTCGGCAGCGAGGATGGCTCGACCGACCTTGGCGCCATTCTCGAAGAGGTCGTCGGCGACTGCCTGGAAAAGGGCACGGTGGTCGATGCCGTCGTCGCCGCCTCGCAGCAGCAGGCTGACGAGTTCTGGCATGTCCGCCACTCGGTCTCCGAGGCCAACAAGAAGGAGGGCATCGGCGTCGTCCACGACGTCGCCGTGCGGACCTCCGATGTCGCGGGCTTCATCGCGGCCGCCGATGTGGTTGCGGCCGCGCGCTATCCGCAGGCTGTGACCCAGGTGGTTTGCCATCTTGGCGACGGCAATGTGCACTACATCCTGATGTTCCAGCGCGCCTTCTGGGCGAGCCTGCCGGACACGGAAGCCTTCGCGCTCGAAGTCGAGCAGGCGGTTCATGAC
>JAEXUU010000631.1 GCA_023452965.1 Pseudomonadota bacterium
GCTCCGGCCGTTCGACGAAACAGCGGTCGAAGGCCTTCGAGCAGCGCGGATTGAAGGCGCAGCCCTTGGGGATGTTGGAGAGACGCGGCATCGAGCCGGGAATCTGGACGAGTCGCTCGGCATCGCCCTCGATCGAGGGGATCGCGCCCATCAGGCCGACTGCATAGGGGTGGAGCGGCTGCTTGACCACGTCGCGGACCGGGCCGATCTCGGCGACGCGGCCGGCATACATCACCGCGACGCGATCGGCCGTCTCGGCGATGACACCCATATCGTGGGTGACGAGCATCACCGAAGTGCCGCGTTCCTTGCAGAGCCGCTTGATCAAAGCGATGATCTGGGCCTGCACGGAGACATCGAGTGCCGTCGTCGGCTCGTCGGCGATGATGAATTCCGGCTCGGCGCAGAGGGCGAGCGCGATCTCGACGCGCTGGCGCATGCCGCCCGAGAACACGTGCGGATAGCCGTCGATGCGCCGCTCCGGCGCGGGAATGCCGCCCTCGTCGAGCAAGGCGATGGCGCGCTTGCGGGCGTCGGCGGCGTTGAGATCGGTATGGGTCTGGATCGTCTCGATCAACTGCTCGCCGACCCGGTAGAGCGGGTTCAGGCTGGTCAGCGGATCCTGGAAGATCATGCCGATGCGCTTGCCGCGGATCTTGCGCATCGCCTCGGGCGGCAGATTGTCGACGCGCTCGCCGGAGAGCAGGACCTCGCCGCCGGCGATGCGACCGGGCGGATCGATCAGGCCGATGATCGCCGAGCCGGTGACCGATTTGCCGGCGCCGGATTCGCCGACCACGCCGAGCACCTCGCCGCGGGCGACGTCGAAGGAGACCTTGTCGAGGGCGCGCAGGGTGCCGCGCCGCGTCACGAACTCGACGGTCAGTTCGTTCACGGAAATGACGGGCTGGGTCATCGCTGCTCCGAAGGCCTGGACTTGAACGGGGTGCGGGTCATCTCTCACCTCAGCTTCGGATTGAGCGCGTCGCGCAGCCAGTCGCCGAACAGGTTGATCGACAGCGCGAGCAGGATCAGGACGAGCGACGGGAAGAGCAGGATCCACCACTCGCCCGAGAACAGGTATTGCTGGCCGAAGCGGATCAGCGTGCCGAGCGAAGGCTGGGTCGGTGGCATGCCGACGCCGAGGAAGGACAGGGTCGCCTCCTCGATCACAGCGAGCGCGAGGTTGATGGTGGCGATGACCAGCACCGGCCCGGCGACATTGGGCAGGACGTGCTTCAGCATCACCGGCCAGGCCTTGAGGCCGATCAGGCGGGCGGCATCGACATAGACCTTGTTCTTCTCGACCAGGGTCGAGCCGCGCACGGTCCGGGCATATTGGGCCCAGTTGGCGAGGCCTATCGCGATGACGAGGACGAGCAGCGTCGCCTGCTCCTGTGCCGCCGGCGGGATCAGCCCGCGCGCCACGCCGAAGACCAGCAGCGCCACCAGGATCGCCGGGAAGGAGAGCTGGATGTCGGCGATGCGCATGATCAGCGCCTCGGTGCGGCCGCCGACATAGCCGGCGACGAGGCCAAGGCCGACGCCCAGGATCAGCGAGAACACCACCGAGGCCGCACCGACCAGCAGCGAGACGCGCGAGCCGTAGAGAATGGCCGAGAAGATGTCCCGCCCCTGCCCGTCCGATCCCAGCCAGAACACCTTTCCGGTGATCTCGTTGGGCTGCATCGGGCGCGAGAACCCGTCGGAAAGGTCCAGCGAGGCCGGGTCGAACGGATCATAGGGCGCGATCAGCGGCGCGAAGATCGCGGCGAGCACGAGCAGGAACGCCATGACGCTCGCCACCACCGTGACCGGCGAGGAGCGGAAGGAATAGACCAGATCGGAATCCCAGAACCGGGCGAGGCGGCTGGGCGGGATCACGGGCAGAGGTTCGTCGCTCATCGCCGCCTCACTTCGCCGGAACCGCGGAGCCCGACCGCAGACGCGGATCGAGCGCGACATAGACAAGATCGACCAAGAGCGAGGTCAGCACGAAGACGAAGGCGACGAAGAGCAGATAGGCCGACATCACGGGGACGTCGACGAACTGCACGGCGTTGACGAAAAGCGCCCCCAGCCCCGGCCACTGGAACACCGTCTCGGTGACGATGGCGAAGGCGATGACGCCGCCGAGCTGGAGGCCGGCGATGGTGATGACCGGGATCATGGTGTTGCGCAAAGCATGGCGGAACTCGATGCGGCGCTCGGGAATGCCGCGCGCGCGGGCGAAGCGGATGAAGTCGGCCCGCATCACCTCGAGCATTTCGGAGCGGACGAGCCGCATGATCAAGGTGAGCTGGAGGAAGCCGAGCGTCAGCACCGGCAAGACCAGCGATTTCAGCCCGCTTACGGTCAGCAGGCCGGTACTCCACCAGCCGATCTTGACGGTGTCGCCGCGCCCGAAGGAGGGCAGCCAGCGCAGCTCGACCGCGAAGATGTAGATCAGGCCGATGCCGATCAGGAAGGTCGGCAGGGAGACGCCGATCAGCGAGACCGACATGACGAGATTGGCGATCCAGCCATCGCGGCGGATCGCGGCGTAGACCCCGAAGGCGATACCCACGACGAAGGCGAAGACCGCCGATAGCACGGCCAGCTCGACTGTCGCGGGAAGCCGCTCGAGGATCAGCTCGGAAACCTTCCGGCCCTGGCGATAGGAGATGCCGAAGTCGCCGCGCGCCGCATCGGCGATGAAGCGGGCGAACTGAACGGGCACGGGATCGTTGAGGCCGAGGCGCTGGGTCAGCTCGGCACGGTCCTGCAGCGTCGCCTCCTGGCCGAGCATGTTGACCACGGGATCGCCGACGAAACGGAACATCGAGAAGGCGATGAAGGCGACGGCGATCATCACCACCAGCCCCTGCATCAGCGAGCGCAGGATATAGGCGAGCATCGCGTCTTGAACCCCTTGCAGAAACAG
>JAEXUU010000644.1 GCA_023452965.1 Pseudomonadota bacterium
TCTCCGGCCGGTCGGCCGTGAGCGAGCCCATGCCGCCGGCGAGCACCGGCCAGCGGCCATTGCCCTGGCCGAACTCGCCATGGCAGCTCGCGCATTGCGCCTGGAAGAGCTCGTCGCCCTGCTTCACCGTGCCCTTGCCGGGCGGCAGGCCCTTGCCGTCGGGCCGCACGGCGATGTCCCAGGCCCTGATCTCCTCGGACAGGGCGGGGCGGCCGAGGCCGAGCGCCGGCGCCTTGGCAGCGGGAGTGTGAGCAGGCGCGGCGGCTTTCGCCTGCGGCTTCGCGGTCTGGGCGATCAGCGGGCCGGTGCCGAGGATCGCGAGACCCGCCAAGCCCGCCAGCAGAACCGGCTTAAGCGATCTCGACATTCTCGGTCTCCCCGTTCGGCCGGACCTGCCAGGTCTGTATGCCATTGTTGTGGTAGATGGAGTTGACCCCGCGGACCTTGCGCAGCTCCGCCTTGGTCGGCTGGACATAGCCGGTGGAATCGATGGCGCGCGACTGGATCAGCAACTCCTGGCCGGCCCAGTCGAAATCGACATAGAAGCGGGTCAGCGACTTCTCGAGCACCGGCCCGTCGATCCTGGCCGACTGCCAGTTCTTGCCGCCGTCGAGCGTGACGTCGACGCGCTTGATCGTGCCGCGCCCTGACCAGGCGAGGCCGGAGAGGACGTTGCGGCCCTTGTGCTTGAGGGGAGCCTGAGGCGACGGATTGGTCACCACCGACTTGGCGTCCATGATGAAGGTGTAACGGCGCGAGCGGCCATCGGCGAGCAGGTCGGTGTATTTCGAGGTCTCCTCGCGGGCCTGCCAGGGCATGTCGCCGACCTCGATCCGGCGCAGCCATTTCACCCAGATGTTGCCTTCCCAGCCCGGCACGACGGCGCGTAGCGGGTAGCCCTGCTCGGGTCGGAGCGCCTCGCCGTTCATGGCGAAGGCGATCAGCACGTCGTCGAGCGCCTTCATCACCGGCAGCGAGCGGTTCATGCCGGAGGAATCGGCGCCTTCCAGCATCAGCCATTTGGCGTTGGGCTTGAGGCCGGCCTCGGCGAGCAGTAGTTTCAGCGGCACGCCGGTATACATGACGTTGTGGACCATGCCGTGGGTGAACTGGCAGCCATTGAGCTGCGCACCGCGCCACTCCATGCCGGAATTGGCGGCGCATTCGAGGAAGTGGACATGGTTCTGGCGCGGCATGCGCTTGATGTCTTCCATGGTGAAGACCAGCGGCTTCTCGACCAGCCCATGGATCATCAGCCGGTGATTGGCCGGGTCGATATCGGCAATGCCGCCATGGTGGCGCTCGAAGCACAGGCCGGACGGGGTGATGATCCCGTCGAGCTCGTGCAGCGGCGTGAAGTTCACCGAGGATTCGGGCGAGGCCGTCAGCCAGGAGACGTCGCGGCGCATGACATGCTTCTCGAAGCGCGAGGGCGTGCCATAGGGACGCTTGTCGACGCCTTCGCCGAGATAGCGGTTCCAGTCCTGGACCTCGGTGATCAGCGGATCGGGCGCGGGGGCCTGGGCGCGCGCGGGCAGGGCGGAGGCGGCAAGGCCTGCGCCGGCCGCTCCGGCCGCGCCGAGGAAGCGGCGGCGGCTGAGAGGCCCGGCCTGTGGTTCGGAACTCATGGGCGTTCGTCCTGTTTGATCGCGGGCAGCCGGCCTGAAGGCCGTGTCAGGCCCCGGTGACTTTCACGGCGTCGTTCGGCTTGATGGTGATCGTCTTGGTCGCGGCGACGTGGTCGCGCACCACGTCCCAGATCGGCGGGCCTTGCGTGCCCTCGTTGACGCTGGCCCAGCCGGAGACGACGTATTTCTTCGCGGCCTCGATCGGCTGGCCGGATTTCAGATGAGTCAGGCCGGAGATGCGGCTGCCCATCGGCTTGCCGACATCGATCGCGTAGCCCATGCCGCCGACGCGGACCATGTCGCCGCCGCCCTGGAAATAGGGGTCCGGGTGGAAGATGTTGTCGGCGACGTCCTCGAGGATCTCCTTGAGCTGCGCGCCGGTCATCTCCATGCGGTAGCAGTTGGGATAAGTGATCGCGGTGGCGTTGGTGATCGCCTCCCAGGTGATGGCGTCGCCCGGCAGCAGGCTGCCGCCCCAGCGGAACCCCGGCGAGAGCGCGATCTCGGCGTCGCGCTGGCTGAGCATCGCGTCGCAGATCAGATCGTCGAAGGAGCCGTTGAAATTGCCGCGGCGGTAGAGCAGCGACTCCGTCCGGCCGATCTCCTTGGCGAGATCGGCGGCGTAGGGCTCGCGGACCTTCTTGATCAGCGCCGCCATCTCGGCATCCGGGGCAATGGCGTCGGAGAAGACCGGCATCAGCTTGAAGCGGATGTCGGAGACCTTGCCGTCCTTCACCGCGATGTCGAGCCGCGACAGGAACTTGCCATGCGAGCCGGAGGCGACGAGCACGGTGTCGCCGACCCGGATCATCCCCGGCATCGCGTCATGGGTATGGGCGGTCAGGATGATGTCGAGGCCCTTGACCCTGGAGGCCAGCTTCTTGTCGACGTCGAAGCCGTCATGGGAGAGCAGCACGACGATGGCGGCGCCCTCGGCGCGGGCTTCCTCGACCTGTTTCTGGATTTCCTCCTCGCGGATGCCGAACTCCCAGTCGGGGAACATCCAGCGCGGATTGGCGATCGCCGTGCGGGGCAGGGCCTGGCCGATCACGGCGACCTTGACGCCGCCCTTCTCGAAGACCTTGCGCGGCGGGAAGACCGGCTCGTTCCATTCCTTGTCGCGGATGTTCTGGGCGAGGAAGGCGAAGGAGGCGCTCTCGGCGATCTCCTTGACCCGCTCGGCCCCGAGCGTGAACTCCCAATGGCCGACCATGGCGTCGGTCTTCAGCGCCGACATCACGTCGACCATGTCCTGGCCCTTGCTCTGGAGCGAGCTCCAGCTGCCCTGCCAGGTGTCGCCGCCGTCGAGCAGCAGAACCTTGTCGTCGCCGCGCTCGGCCCGGATCGCCTTGGCGAGGGTCGCGACGCGGTCGAGCCCGCCCATCCGGCCATAGGTCTTGGCCAGGCTGACGAAATCATCGGAGGTCAGCGCGAAAGCGTCGGCCGAACCGGCAGCGATCTTGAAGTGCTCGCGGAACTCGGCGTCGACGAGATGCGGGGGCTGGCCCTTGGCCGCGCCGACACCGAGATTGACCGAGGGCTCGCGGAAATGCAGCGGCATCAGCTGCGCGTGGATGTCGGTGACATAGAGAAGCGTCACCGTGCCCAGCGGATCGAAGCGCAGAATATCGGCCTGGGAGAGCTTTTGCTGGGCCACCGCCCGGCCGAGCGGGCCGAGGCCGGAGGCCGTGGCGATCGCCGCTGCGGCCGCCGTGGCCTGAAGGAATTCGCGTCGTGAGACCATGCTTCATCCTCTGGACGAACGCGTGCGCGCCGCCCCTGCGCGCTGCCCACCGGCGGCGCGCCTTTCGTGATCAGGTGGTGGCCGGCCGCGCCGGCCGCAGCGTCTCAGCCGACCGTCAGCTTGTTCTTGGCGGTGTATTCGGAGCCGTCGTCATCCTTCCAGGTGAAGGTGAACTCGCCCGATTCCGTCGCCTTGAAGAAGAAGGACTGGTAGGGGTTGGCGGAAATCGCCGGGTGCCAGTCGGCCGAGAAGACCGGCTTGCCGTTGAAGCTGGCGCTGAACTTGTTGAGGATCTTGCGCGGGATCGTCTGGCCCTGCGCGTCCTTGCGCTGGCCCGATTCCATCTCGTGCGAAATCAGCGTCTTGATCTCGATCAGCTCTCCGGCGGCGGCCTTGGCCGGCACGCGCACGCGCGGGGTGGGCTTGGTGGTCATGGGAGCATCCTCACCTTGAAACGTCTTTTTTCGTTGAACCGGCGGGGCTGAGCTTAGCCGCCGCAGCCGCCGATCGTGACCTTGATGTTGGCCTTGGCCATGTGCAGCGCGCCGTTCGACATCTCGGCGACGCAGACGATGTTCTGGGTCTGGGCGAGCCGCATGCGGGTCGCGGCCGAGGCTTTGCCGCATGCCGGCGTGAAGTGATAGGTCACGATGCCCGGCTGCGGATTGCCGTCGGCATAGATGTGGACCGCCTTGACGTAGTCGGCATCGGTCATCGGGCTGTCGATCTCGACATTGACCGGCACGACGAGGCCGTTCTCGGCGATCTCCGGCACGTCGAGCTTGATCTTGCCCTCGGCCATCGCCTTGTCGCCGTAGAGCTTCTTGATTTCGGCCGCGACGGCCTTCTCGTCGGCGAAGGCCAGCCGCGAGCCCAGAAGGCTGGCGAAAGCGGCGACGGCGCCGGCCGTGATCGTGCTGCGGCGCGTAAGCCCTGAAGACATCGGAATTCCTCCTTTGAAATGTTCTTGTTTCGCTCTTGACGGCGGGGCCGGCTCGCGATCATTCTCACGTATCGTGATATTGTTTTTTGTGAATGTAAAGCCCCTCCGATGAGACGAGGGGCGTACAGCACAGGCCGGGAAACCACGGCCGCGAGAGGGAACGAAAGGGCAAGGGATGAAGCTCCCCATGATCGGGGCGGCCGTGCTGGCTGCCGCCATGACAATGGCCGCAGGCCACCTGACCGCGCAGTCGCCACCGCTCGACGATAGCGAAAAGGAAATCGAGCGCTATCGCCAGATGCTCTCGGACCCGTTCTCGAATCCGGGCTTCCTGGCGGTCGACCGCGGCGAGGTGCTCTGGGCCGAAAAGCGCGGCACCAAGAACGTCTCGCTCGAGGGCTGCGACCTCGGCGAGGGGCCGGGCAAGCTCGAAGGCGCCTTCGCCAAGCTGCCGCGCTATTTCGCCGACGCCGACAAGGTGATGGATACCGAGCAACGCCTGCTCTGGTGCATGGACAAGCTCCAGGGGCTCGACACCAAGGATGTGGTGCTGCGGCGCTTCTCGGGCCCGGCCCGGGCCTCCGACATGGAGGATCTCGTCGCCTTCATCGCCAACAAGTCGAGCGAGATGAAGATTCAGCCGCAGCTCTCCCATCCCAAGGAAAAGGAGATGGCGGCGGTCGGCGAGGCGCTGTTCTACACCCGCGGCGGCGTCAACGACTTCTCCTGTGCCACCTGCCATGCCGAGGAAGGCAAGCGCATCCGCCTGCAGGGGCTGCCGAACCTTTCGGTGAAGGGCAAGACCGCGCAGGAGACGATGGCTTCCTGGCCGACCTATCGCGTCTCGCAGAGCGCGTTGCGCACCATGCAGCACAGGCTCTGGGACTGCTATCGCCAGCAGCGCTGGCCGGTGCCGGGCTATGGCACCGACGCCCTGACCGCTCTCACCGTCTTCCTGCAGAAGCAGGCTGAAGGCGGCGAGATCAAGGTTCCGTCGATCAAGCGCTGAGGGGCAACGAGATGATCAAGCACGCATTCGCCGCCGCTGCGCTTCTGCTCTCTGCCGGTTCGGCTTTCGCCGACGAGCGGCCGAGCCAGGCCGTGATCGACGCCTATCTTTCCGCGACCTTCGGCAAGGCGCCGCCGGAATGGCAGGCGAGGATCAAGCCGGACGAGACGCTCGCAGTCTGCAACACGACGCGCAACAACCCGTCCTCGGCGGAATCCGAGGCGATCCTGAAGCGCGAATCGGCGCGGGTCTCCTATCCGGCCGACGGGAAGTTCCTCGGCGACTGGAAGAAGGGCTATCAGGTCGCCAACAATGGGCGCGGCGGCCAGTTCTCCGATCCGCCGAACACCGTCTCCGGCGGCAACTGCTTCGCCTGCCACCAGCTCGACCCGAAGGAGGTCAGCTACGGCACGCTCGGCCCGAGCCTAGCCGCCTATGGCAAGGACCGGAAATACGATCCGGAGA
>JAEXUU010000684.1 GCA_023452965.1 Pseudomonadota bacterium
GGCCCGCTCAGCGGCGAGGGCGCTCCGAGACCCAGAAAGAGCCATTGCTGGATACGCCGCTTCATCGGCTCGCCGTGGGGCATCAGGCTGGCGACGTTGAGCGAGGAGACCCCCGCCGCCTCAGCCAGGTCCGGCGATCGCCTCGACCCTCGCCGAGGTCGCCGAGGAGTTGGACCGCGAGGCGGGAGAGATCACCCGTCGCCTTGATCAGTTGGAAGAAGCCCCGGCGCGCAAGTCGCTCTTTGAGCGCATCATGATCCGGGCGCGTTGCAGGCGAACGATCTTGCGAGCATTCTCCTTGGCCGTAAGTGCGTACGGTCAGGATGGAGTGCGGCGCCAGGCCATACATCGATCCCATGGGAGCGTCTTCGACCATGACGACGCCATATCAGGTTTTTCGACCGCCGCTTACAACTCGGCGCCGAGCCCGGTCAGTCCGTAAGAAAGCCGGCGAGCGAGGCCATGTCTGAAGCGCAGTGGCCGCCGTAGATCGGGCGCCACTCCGTCTGCACCCCGTGCTTGGCCGCTCGTTCCGCCAGCAATCTAGACCCTTCATAGTTGCCGTAGGCGTCGTAGAGACCGTTGGACAGATAGAGTGCGGGGAAGTCCGGACCGGCACGCTCGATCAGCGCCAGCGGCGAGATGCGACGCCACTCGGCTTCGTCGGCGAGGTATTTTCGCGCCAACAGCCAGATTCCAAAGGCCATCTTGGGGTTGGCTCCCGTGCGCTCGATCGCCGCCTTCGTCTGCGGCAGAGGGCCGAACGGCGAAGCGACATACACCCCCGGACACAGAGCCGCGATCTTGTCGAACGACTGCGGTCGGGACAGCCCCGCCACCAGAACATTGAGGCCGCCCATGGACTCGCCCATCAGAAGACGACGGCGTGGCGCGCCGATCTTCGTCTCGATCTCGGGCAGGCGGCTCATCATGTCGTCCAACAAGCCGCTTTCGGGGCGCGCGCCCTTGGGCGTCAGCAGCCAGGTCGGCCCATAGGAAAGCGTCACCACCGTAGGGGGCGGCGTCCCGCGATCTCGCCACTGCGCCTGCAGCATGGCGGTGAGGTAGGTGTCATCGTTCCAGATGCGCTCGTCCAGACCGCGACCGTGCAGGTGGTAGAGCACATCGCCGTTCGTCCCCTGCCTGGCCCGATAAACGCAATAACGAAGCGCCCCCGAGGCGTCGCAGGTCGTCGCAGCGGGCTCGAAGTGAACCGCCTGATCCCCCCAGGGGCGGGTCAATCGCGACCATCCATTGTGGGCGATCAGGCCGATCACGAGAAACGCGGCGAGGCCCCACAGCCAGGGGCGGCGCAGAACGCGCAGGACAGTTTTGGACATGTGTTCAGCTTTCTTGAAATCAGCGACGCTCGCCCCGGCGACGACCTTCGACGGGCGATTCATAATAAATCTATCTATGTAGATTTAGAGTCAATGTTGCGAACCCAGCTATGGTCCGATTTCAATTCGACCTATATAGAATTGGTCGATGACCCGCTCCCGATCCTTGTCGCCTGCCGCCCGGGCCGTCCTGTTTCTGCTCGCCGAAGCAGGCGCCGGCTGGTCCCATGGCTATGACCTTTGCCGCAGAGCCAATGTGAAATCCGGCACCCTCTATCCCCTGCTGATCCGCCTTGAGGAACAGGGACACCTGGAAGCGCAATGGATGCCGGCGGAGCCCGGACGTCCGCCCAGACATGCCTACAGGCTCACTGCCCAAGGACGCCGCCTTGCGATTGAGAATCCTCCGCGCACGTCCCCCTCGTCGACGCCGGTTGAACGCCCGGCATGACTGCCGCCGAGTGGATAGTCCGGCGGATGTGTCGCCTGCTTCCCCCACGCCTGACCGACTGGGGCGAGGCGATGGCTCAGGAAGCCGCCTCGATCGAGCGGCCCAGCGCCGCCTTGATCTTCGCTGTCGGCTGCGTGGCCTGGGTCATCCGTCAAGCTCTGGGACAGGCGCTGCAATCAGCGCGGACTCCTTCAAAGGCGACTTCCGACCAACCGTCGCGATCTCGCACGACGGCGCTGGCTTGCGCGATCGCGGCGACGGGGCTGGGCCTCGTGTATCTCGCGGTCGCCGGCGCGCCGATGCGCCACCTGACCTTGAACGCAACGGCCTTGATCGCAGGCTTGATCCTCGCCCTGCCCTTCCGCCGGCGCGACCCCGTCTCGCCCCCGTTCATCGGCGTGATTTCGATAGCGCTAGGCATAGGCCTTCTCCTGACCGCAGCCTTGGGCGATGAAGCCTCAGGAGCAAGACGCTGGATATCCCTGGGCGACGTGGTTCTTCAGCCGAGCCTTATCGGCCTCCCCTTTCTTCTTGTGGCGTTCGCACGAACTCGAAACATCCTCACCGCTGCAGGCGTCATTCTGGCGGTCGTCGCCCTCGCCTGGCAGCCCGACGCTGCGATGGTCGGAGCCGCAGTCGCCGCCCTCGGCGCCGCAACCTTGACGAGACGCGACCGGCCATCCCTGATCGTGCTGGCTGTCGCCTCGGCCTGTTTCCTCGTAGCGCTCGCTCGGCCAAACGCGGTCCCTGCAGCACAGTTTGTGAACGGCGTGTTCCGCACCGCCTCAGCAGCCGGCGGCGTCGCGAGCCTCGCGGTGTGGATAGGCGCCCTGCTTCTGCTGCTGCCGTCTTTGTCGGGCCTCCGACGAGATCGAGAAGCGGCAGCGGCTCACACCGCCTTCGGCGCGACCTGGCTGGCGATCATGGCGGCGGCCCTTTTCGGCGACTACCCCACCCCGGTGGTCGCCTACGGCGGAAGCGCCATTGTCGGATACCTGCTATCGACGCTCGCTCTTCCGCGAGAGAGCCAAGGAGCCCCACTGCAGGCTCCAGAGGTCGCCGGTCCCGTGTCCAAGGCAAAGTCTGGTCGTCTCTCCGACGCGGGAAATCGTCGCCGTATCGCGGGGCATCCGGCTCGCACGCACACTCGGCTCTCTTCCTAGACTTGAACTTTTCGCCTGCTCATTGCGCCGCCGCGCGCTTCAGGTCTTCCAGTCGGTGCAGACGACCGTTCCCCACCACGGCCGCTGGAATGCCGCCTTCGACGTGCAGTTCCGCTTCGCGCGCGAAGCTGACGCCCGGCGCTTCAGCAAGCCGCCTCCGCCCGACAGAGGCGACCGCAGCTTGACTGATTGCCGAATTCGTGGCGAAGCAAAGCTTCGGCGTCGGCGACATCACATGAATGACCCCGCTGACAGCGCCGTCCATGGGGGGACCGCTTGGTGAAACAAATTACGCTGATCGTCTCAATGGCGATGGCCCTGACGGCCTGCGCATCCGCGCCTACGCCTGCTTCTGCGCCCGTAGTGGAGACAAAGCCTGAGGCCCGCTCCTATCACGTGAGCGACAATGCGTCGGCCGACGTGGACCTTGCGCTGACGCGCGCCAGACAGTCGGGAAAGCGAGTCCTGCTGGTGATGGGCGCCAACTGGTGCAGCGACAGTCGCGCTCTTGCCGGCTGGCTGGCGACCGACCGCTTCGCCGAACTGATCGAACGCAAATACGAACTCGTCTTCGTGAACATCGGGATGCCCCGCAGCGGTGATGGACACAATCTGGGCATCGCGCGTCGCTTCGGGGTTTCGGAGTTGCCAGGTCTGCCGAACGTGCTGGTGCTTACGGGTGACGGGGTTCTGGTGAATCCCACCACCGCAACCAGTTGGCGGGACGCCGAAAAGCGGACCGGCGACGCGATCTACAATGAGTTGTCGACCCTGGCCGATCTTCCAATCTGACCTGGCAGGCCTGCCGATCCGTAGAAAATGAGCGGAAGATCCGCTCTTCGGTCATCAGCCCATTTTTCAAACGCCCCACTGCGGACATCGCTTCTGACAAACGACGCTCGCGACTAGAATCTCAGCCTTCGCCGCCTGACGCGGGATTCCAGACAGCAGAAAGCCCCGAGGCGTATGCCATCGGAGCTTTATAAGTTTGGGTGCGGGAATTCGTGCTGGTCAGCACAGCATCGGCGGCGCGATGAGCATCTCAGCCTGAACCGAAACACCTATCCCGCCGCCTACGTAGTCAGCAGGAAAGCGTCGCACGACCATATCGGTCCGCATTCTGGAGATCTGCGATCGGAGACAAGACGCCGGGATCAAACGGGTCCAAGCGCATGTGCGCCGCGATCCGACGGGGACGATCCGGATAGGCGAGCGCGCCCCGCCCCAGCGAGATGAAGTCCGCCTCCTTGCGCTCGACCAAGCCGACCGCCTGATCCAGGTCATGTAGCGATCCATTGGCCAATACTGGAACGGAGACGTGCCGCTTCGCTAGAGCCGCAAGGCTCTCACCCGCATCGAAGGCGGGACGCCAAGCCTCGAACTCCGTTGTGTGGAGGTAGTCGATCGGCAAGCGCCCCAGCTGCTCGAAGATGGCGACGGCCTCGCCCTCTCCCTCCCACTTGTACAGGAAGTCGTTCACCTTGCCTTGCGAGATGCGCAACCCCACGATGAAGCTTGGACCGACAGCCGCTCGCACGGCCAGCACGACTTCGACGATCAGCCTCAGTCTCCCCTCGAGATCGCCTCCGTAGCGATCGTCGCGGTGATTGACGCCTTGCGACAGGAATTGGTCGAGCAGATAGCCGTTGGCGCCATGGATCTCCACACCGTCAAAACCCGCCGCCTGCGCAAGACACGCCGCCTGAACGAAACCGGCCACCGCCTCGCAGATCTCTGCGAACGACATGGCGCTCGGAAGCGGATAATCGCCCGCGCCGCGATAAAAGGCCATTTGCCGCCCCTTGGGGCGCACAGCCGAAGGCCCTCGCGTGTCGCCACGATGGGGGTTGCCTTGTGAAAGCGCCCCAGCATGCATGAGCTGCGCGATCATGACCGCACCTTGGCCGCGGACACGCTGGATGATCGGCCTCCAGCCGCTTTCGTGAGTTGGATCAATCAGCCCAGGCTGAAACAGATATCCTTGGGAAAAGGCCTTGTCGGTGTAGAGGCCCTCCGTAATGACCAGGCCAAATCCGCCATCGGCGAAAGACGCATAGTAGTCGGCCATTCTTTGCGTCGGCACGCCCTCCGCAGTGGCGCTCACCCGCGTCATCGGCGCGACAGCGAACCGGTTCCGAAGAGTGAGGCTCCCAAGCTTCAGAGATGAGAACAGAGCATCCGTTTCAATCGGATCATCTTTTCGATTTTCCAGTAAAGCGTTCATGATCATCATGCTCTGCGCGAGCGGACAGCCGCGATCGCTTCAATCTCAATCTCGACCTCAGGATCGTATAGGGCGCTCACCTGCGCGATCGTGTCCGCGGGATAAGGCTCCGAAAAGAACTCCCGCCTCAGCTCCACGACATCCTTGAAGTTATTCATATCAGTGACGAAAATCGTCACCTTGATCACGTCGTCAAGACTGGCCCCTCCTGCCTCCAAGGCACGTCGAAGATTGGCGAACGCTTGCTCGCCCTG
>JAEXUU010000701.1 GCA_023452965.1 Pseudomonadota bacterium
GGATGTCGGCGGCCATCAGTACGGGATAGTCGTAGAGCCCGCCCGAGACGTTCTCACGGTCCTTGCCGGCCTTTTCCTTGAACTGGGTCATGCGGTTCAGCCAGCCGAGGCGGGCGACCGTGTTGAAGACCCAGGCGAGCTCGGCATGGCCCGAGACCTGGCTCTGGTTGAAGATGATGCTGCGCTTGGGGTCGACGACGGCGGCGATATAGGCCGCGGCGACCTCGCGGGTGGCGCGGGTCAGCTCGACCGGACCACCCCAGACGTCCATGGACGGCGTGATCGCGTGCATGTCGACGACGCAATAGATGCAGTCATGCGTTTCCTGCATCGCCACCCAGTTCACGAGGGCGCCGAGATAATTGCCGAGATGGAGCGTCGAGGTCGGCTGCATGCCGGAGAAGACGCGGGGAAGGAAAGCAGCCATCGGGCGCTCCGTCGTCAGGGGCGTTATCGGACCCGAGCCGAGGATTTTCGGCTCAGGAACGCGGCGTTCTGACGGAAGCGCCGCGAAGGCGCAAGAGCAGCGGCCCGAAAGCACCGAGGATCCAGCCCGCGAGGCCATAGACCAGGGCCCCGCCGAGGCAGAGCGCCGCCAGCGCCGCGGCGCGCATCAGCGTGTGCTGGCCGGGCGCGAGCCAGGGCAGCAGCTGCGGCAACAGGACAGCGAGCGCCGCCGCCATCAGCGCCGCCGCGAGCAGGATGGCGAGGATGGTGCGAATCGTCTCACGGTCGGGTCGCCACAGCCCGTCCCGGAGCAGGAAGCCAGCGAGCAGCAGCGCCTGGACGAGGAAGGCGAGGCTCGCGGCGAGCGCGCCGATCATGGCGGCCTCGCGCCAGCCGAGCAGAGCGTAGCCGGCACAGGCGGCGACGAACACAGCGGCAAAGCCCGCAAGCAGGGGCAGGCGCGGCCGGCGCCGAACGAAATAGACCTGCCCGAAGACCTTGGCCGCCAGCGCGAAGGGCAGGCCGATGGCGAAGGCCGAAAGCGCGGCAGCCGTGCGCACGCGATCGGCCGCACCGAACTGGCCGTTCTCGAACAGCACCGAGACGATCGGCTCCGCCAGCAGGAACAGGGCCGTCGCGGCGGGAACGGCGAGCGCGAGGCCAAGCGCCAAAGCGCGGCCGAGCAGCGCGTCATGCTCGACCTGAGATTGCTCGCCCGCCATCGCCGAGAGCACCACCGTGCCCATCGCCACGCCGAAGAAGGAGAGCGGCAGCTGGAAGACACGATCGGCATAGTATAGCGCCGCGACCGAGCCGGCCTCCGCCGAGGCGATCTGCGTCGAGACCAGGAGCACGAGCTGCGCCGCGGAGGCTGCCAGCAGGGTCGCGCCGCCGGTGCGGACAAGCCGCTTCATTTCCGTCGACCAGCGCAGGCTCGGGCGCAGCACGCCGATCCGGCGCAGCGGAGCGAGGATCAAGGCGAGATGGGCGAGCCCGCTCAGGCTGAGGCAGGCGGCGAGGAGTGTGGCGCTCTGCTCGCTCGACCCGCCGCGGAAGAGCTCGACGAGGAGAACCGCGAGCAGGATCGCATTCATCACCGCCGGCGCCAGCGCCGCGACGGTGAAGCGCCCTTCCGCGTTGAGCAGGGCCGCGAGCAGAGCCGCGAGCGTCGTCAGCAGCACGAAGGGTAGCATCAGCCGGGTGTAGAAGGCGGCGAGTGCGAGCGTATCAGGCTCGCCGGCGAAGCCGCCGGCAAGGCCGAGCACCACCCAGGGCGCGAACAGCTCGGCCAGGGCGACGAAGAGAAGCAGCAGCAGACCGAGATGGCTCGCGGCCTCGCCGGCGAAGCGCCGCGCCGCCGCCTCGCCGTTCTGCGCCTTGACCGAGAGGTAGAGCGGCACGAAGGGGGCGTTCAGCCCGCCCTCGCCGAGCACGCGGCGGACCAGATTGGGCAGGCGCAGCGCCGCGAGGAAGGCATCCGCCACCGGCCCGGTACCGAGCAGGCGGGCGATCAGCACGTCGCGCGCGAAGCCGAGCAGCCGCGACAGGATCGTCGCCGCGCCGACGACGAGGGAATCGCGGGCGAGGCGGGAAGGATGCTTTGCCGGCGTATCGCTCACAAGCGCGCATCCCCGGTCATAATCCGAGGTCCTCACGCAGGCGATCGATCTGGTGCATGCGCTGATGCAGGATCGTGACGATGCCGATGTCGCCATTCGCCAACCGGCGCCAGTAGATGACATGGCGCTCGTAACGCACCGCGAAGCCGTCGACGCCGAACTCGGCTGGCACGGGCCGCGACGTCACCGCACGCGTTTCGATGCGGCCGAATGTCTCGAACAGCCCCTCGATATAGCGCTGCGCCTGGTCCTTGCCCCAGCGCTCACGCGTATAGCGATAGATCTCGTCGAGGCGGTGCGAGGCCGCTTCCTGTATCCGGATCGCGGCCATGCGCGGTCAGGCTTCGTTGCGCGCGATCACCTCGGCGGCGGTGAGCGGCCGATAGGAAGAATCGGGGGCGGCAAAAGCCTGCTGCAGCTCCGCTTTCAGGCGGTCGAACGCCGCCTGCTCGGCGCGCTCCTTGTCGCGGCGAATCAGGTCACGCACGTATTCGCTGACATTCTCGTAGTCGCCGTCCGGACCCACGTTCTCAGCGACGAAATCGCTCAATGGGCCGCTGATCCGGACGGTCATGGTGGTCGTGCGCGGCATCGGCTCGCTCCTTGTCTTCAATATGCACAAAATTGAAGACAAGCGCCACTCAGCAGTCGGCGCCTACAGAATGAACCGGCTCAGATCGGCATTCCTGGCGAGATCGCCGATGCGCGCCTCGACATAGGCGGCGTCGATCGTCACGCTCTCGCCGCCGCGATCGGTCGCGGTGAACGAGATCTCGTCGAGGATGCGCTCGATCACGGTCTGGAGCCGGCGCGCGCCGATGTTCTCGACCGTGGAGTTCACCTCGACCGCGATGCGGGCGATCGCGTCGATCGCATCGGGCGCGAAGGAGATCTCGACCTGCTCGGTCGCGAGCATCGCCACCGACTGTTTGATCAGGCTGGCCTCGGTCTCGGTCAGGATGCGCTTGAAGTCCTCGACATCGAGCGGCGAAAGCTCGACGCGGATCGGCAGGCGGCCCTGCAGCTCCGGCAGGAGGTCGGAAGGCTTCGAGACGTGGAAGGCGCCGGACGCGATGAACAGGATGTGGTCGCTCTTCACCGGCCCGTGCTTGGTCGCGACCGTCGTGCCTTCGATCAGCGGCAGCAGGTCGCGCTGCACGCCCTCGCGCGACACATCGGCGCCGGAGCGACCCTCGCGGGCGCAGATTTTGTCGATCTCGTCGAGGAAGACGATGCCGTTGTTCTCGACCTCGCGGATCGCCTGCTGGACGATGGCGTCCTGGTCGATCAGCTTGTCGCTCTCCTCGGCGAGCAGCGGGCCATAGGCGTCCTTGACCTGGACGCGGCGCGGCTTGCCCTTCTGGCCGAAGGCCTTGCCGAACATGTCGGAGAGGTTGATCGCGCCGATCGAGGCGCCGGGCATGCCGGGCACCTCGAACATCGGCTGGCCGCTGCCCGTCGAGGCAACCTCGATCTCGATCTCCTTGTCGTCGAGCTCGTTGGCGCGCAGCTTGCGGCGGAAGGCGTCGCGCGTCGTCGCGCTCGCCGTCGCCCCGACCAGCGCATCGAGCACGCGTTCCTCTGCGGCGATATGGGCCTTGGCCTGGACGTCCTTGCGGCGGCTGTCGCGCACCAGCCCGATCGCGACCTCGACGAGGTCGCGCACGATCGATTCGACGTCGCGGCCGACATAGCCGACCTCGGTAAACTTGGTCGCCTCGACCTTGAGGAAGGGCGCATTCGCCAGCTTGGCGAGGCGCCGCGCGATCTCGGTCTTGCCGCAGCCGGTCGGCCCGATCATCAGGATGTTCTTGGGCGCGACCTCCTCGCGCAGCGGCCCTTCGAGCTGCTGCCGGCGCCAGCGATTGCGCAGCGCGATGGCGACGGCGCGCTTAGCGTCGTTCTGGCCGACGATGAAGCGATCGAGCTCGGAGACGATCTCGCGGGGGGAAAAGGTGGTCATTGCGTTTCCGTGTTCGGCATGAACTGCATGATGAGGGCTTTGTCGGCGCCCGAACGGACCGCCGGCATCGGCCGGAAGCCGGCCTTGCGATAGGCCGCGATCGCCCGGGCATTCTCCGGGTCGGGATCGATGATGATGGTCGCATGGCCACGATCCCGCAGCGTCTGGCAGAAACGCCGCAACACGGCAGAGCCGAGCCCCTGCCCGAGGCTTTCGCCGGCCGCCAGCGAGAGATCGACGCCGACCGCCTCCGCCGGCAGCTCCATCAGCCAGGGATTGTCGGTCGCCCAATCCGGCGTCTGGTGGGGCGCAACCTGCCAGACCTGAATATAGCCGGCAGGCGCGCCGTCCAGCTCGAAGATGTAGGGCTCGCAAGTGTCGTCGCGACCCTCGACCATGTCGCCGATATAGCCGAGCTCCGTCTGTGGCTCGCCCCACCATTGCCGCCAGTGCGGGCGGGCGAGCCAGTCGGCCAGCATCGAATAGTCCGCCGCCACGACGGGACGGAATGCGATCGACCGCGCCGGCGCGCCGCTCATGCCAGCTCCAGACTCTCGATGACGAGCGAGTGGTTGGTGTAGACGCAGATGTCGCCGGCGATCTTCATCGCCTTGCGCACGATCGTCTCGGCATCGGGCTCGACATCGACCAACGCGCGGGCCGCGGCCAGGGCATAATTGCCGCCGGAGCCGATCGCCACCACCGAGCCGTGCTCGCTCGCTTCCGGCTCCAGCACGTCGCCGGTGCCGGAGATCAGGAGGGAGACCTCCTTGTCGGCGACGAGCAGCATCGCTTCCAGCCGGCGCAGATAACGGTCGGTGCGCCAGTCCTTGGCGAGCTCGACGCAGGCGCGCAGCAGCTGCGTCGGATATTGCTCGAGCTTGGCCTCGAGCCGCTCGAACAGGGTGAAGGCGTCGGCAGTGGCGCCGGCGAAACCGGCGATCACCGCGCCCTTGGCAAGGCGGCGCACCTTCTTCGCATTGCCCTTCATGATCGTCGGGCCGAGCGAGACCTGACCGTCGCCGCCGATCACGACGCGCCCGCCCTTGCGCACCATCAGGATGGTGGTGGCGTGCATGCTGGGAATGCTGGAGGTCTCTGACATCGCGATTCAGTCTCGGTCGGAACGGGTGCCGCCAACATGTTCAGGCGAAGCCCCGGTATCAAGGGCAAGGGCAGGAATCGAGGTCGGGGCGGCTATGCCGGACAGGCCGCGACAAGCTCCGCGTCATCCTGGCCGTAGCCCCTGGTCCGGCCTCCGGCCAGCCCGAGGATAAACCCCGCGGAGCGCCGGGATCCATTGGAGAACACCGAGCCCTATGATGGATCCCGGGACGGCCTGCGGCCGCCCAGGATGACAAAGGAGGTCGGCATCGAGCGCAGGGCATTGGCCATGGCGCTCCGCGCCTGCTAAAGCGACGCCAAATCCGCAAGAGACAGAGGTCAGCATGCGTTCGGGCGAGGTCAAGCGCCGCACCAACGAAACCGACATCTCGGTGAAGCTCGTGCTCGACGGCACCGGCAAGGCCGAGATTTCGAGCGGCGTCGGCTTCTTCGACCATATGCTCGATTTGTTCGCGCGGCATTCGTTGATCGACACCACGGTCGTGGTGAAGGGCGACACGCATATCGACGACCACCACTCGGTCGAGGATGCCGGCATCGCGCTCGGCGAGGCGCTCAAGGCAGCGCTCGGCGACAAGAAGGGCATCCGCCGCTATGCCGACGTCCACCTGCCAATGGACGAGACGCTGACCCGGGTCGCGGTCGACGTCTCCGGCCGGCCCTTCCTGGTCTTCCGTACCGAGTTCAAGGCGCAGAAGATCGGCAGCTTCGACACCGAACTGGTGCGCGAGTTCTTCCAGGCCTTCGCCATGAATGCCGGCATCACCCTGCATGTCGAGACGCTCTACGGCGACAACGCCCACCATATCGCCGAGAGCTGCTTCAAGGGACTGGCGCGGGCGCTACGCCAGGCGCTGGAAGTCGATCCGCGCGAGGGCGGCCGCGTGCCCTCGACCAAGGGCGCGCTTTAAGGGGCCGATGCCATGGCGTTCTATCAGGTCCTGATTCCGCCGCCCGGCGCCGGCGGGCTGCGCGAGGAAATCGAGCAGGCCCGCGTCCTGCCGGAAAGCTTCACCTGGCCAGCCTTCCTGTTCGGCGGGGTCTGGCTGCTGCTGAAGCGGCTCTGGCTCGTCTTCTTCGTCTATGCGCTGGCCTGGGCCGGCATCGTCTATCTGCAGCGGCAGTTCGGCTTCTCCTTCGCCGCGGTCTCGCTGTCGCATCTGGCGCTCGGCATCTTCCTCGGCCTCGAGGGCCAGAACCTGATCGCGCGCAAGCTGATGCGAAAGGGCTGGCGGCTGGTCGACGTTGTCGAGGCAGCTGACCTTTCGAGCGCCGAGCGCCGCTTCTTCGAGCGCGCATTGCCGGCCGGCGAGCCGCCGCGCCCCGTCGCTCCGACGAGCGCTCCTCCTCGTTTCGCCAGCGGCCCGACGCCGGTGATCGGCCTCTTCCCGGAAGCGAGCGGACGATGAGCCAGACCGTCACGATCGTCGATTACGGCTCGGGCAATCTGCACTCGGCCGCAAAAGCCTTCGAGCGCGCGGCCGATGAAGCGGGCATCGCCGCCAGCATCCGCGTCACCAGCGATCCCGACGCGGTCCGCGCCGCCGACCGTATCGTGCTGCCGGGCGTCGGCGCCTTCGCGGATTGCCGGGCCGGGCTCGACGCGGTCGCCGGCATGGTCGAAGCGCTCGAGGACACCGTGCGCGGCAAGGGCCGGCCCTTCCTCGGCATCTGCGTCGGCATGCAATTGATGGCGAGCCGCGGGCTGGAGTACGTCACCACGCAAGGGCTCGGCTGGATTCCCGGCGATGTCAGCCTGATCCGCCCGCAGGATGAGAGCCTGAAGATCCCGCATATGGGCTGGAACACCCTGCACAAGCAGGACGAGCACGCCCTGCTCGACGGGATCGAGACCGGGCCCGCCGGCTGGCACGCCTATTTCGTGCACTCCTATGCGCTCGTCGCCGAACGGGCGCAGGACGTGCTCGCTTTGACCGATTACGGCGGCCCGGTCACCGCCATGGTCGCGCAGGGCAACATGGCGGGCACGCAATTCCATCCCGAGAAGAGCCAGAGGCTCGGCCTCGCGCTGATCGCCAATTTCCTGAGGTGGAAGCCTTGATCCTTTTCCCCGCCATCGACCTCAAGGAAGGCCGCTGCGTTCGCCTGAAACAGGGCGACATGGAGCAGGCAACGATCTTCAACGACGATCCCGCCGCCCAGGCCGCGACCTTCGAGGCCCAGGGCTTCCAATGGCTGCACGTCGTCGATCTCGACGGCGCGTTCGCCGGCAAGCCGATGAACGCGGCTGCGGTCGAGGCGATCCTGAAGCGCGTCGCCTTCCCGGTGCAGCTCGGTGGCGGCATCCGCGACATGAAGACGGTCGAGGGCTGGCTCGAGAAGGGCATCGCCCGCGTCATCATCGGCACGGCGGCGGTGCGCGATCCCGCCTTCGTGCGCGAGGCGGCAAAGGCCTTCCCGGGCAAGGTCGCGGTCGGCATTGATGCGCGTGACGGCTATGTCGCCGTGGAAGGTTGGGCGGAGACCTCGGCGCTCGCCGCCGACGATCTCGGCCGGCGCTTCGAGGACGCCGGCGTCGCGGCGATCATCTACACGGACATCGCCCGCGACGGCATGCTGGAGGGTATCAACTGGGACGG
>JAEXUU010000714.1 GCA_023452965.1 Pseudomonadota bacterium
GCTCCATCATTCTGGGGCAGGCGGCAGGCGCGAGCCCGGAAGCCATGGACAGGACATCCCCGAAAGGAACACCGTCATTGCGAGTCGCGCAGCGACGAAGCAATCCAGGGGAGCGTAGCGCACTGCCGCTCCTGGATTGCTTCGCTTCGCTCGCAATGACGGAGAGAGCACGGAAAAGGTCGCGTGCACGGCTTCCGGGCCCGACACTGCGTGGCGCTCCGAAATGACCGCGTGGTTTCGCGCCAAACCGAAATCCTCTAGAAGCCCCCTCCCCCGAACGACGAGGTGAGCCATGGACGCGAGCGAAGTTGCCGCCTGCTGGGAGGCCAATGCCGAAACCTGGACCCGCCATGCGCGGGCCGGCTACGACCTTTACCGGGACGCCCAGAACACCCCGGCCTTCCTCGCCAACCTGCCCGATATCGCCGGCCTCGACGGGCTCGACATCGGCTGCGGCGAGGGCTCGAACACGCGCAAGCTGGCTGAGGCCGGCGCCCGCATGACCGGCATCGACATCGCGCCGACCTTCATCCGCCACGCGCAGGAGGCGGAGGCCGAAACGCCTCCCGGCATCGTCTACCGGCTCGCCGACGGCGTGGCCCTGCCCTACGCCGATGGCAGCTTCGACTTCGCCACCGCCTTCATGTCGCTGATGGACATGCCGCATCAGGACAAGGTTCTGGCCGAGACGATGCGCGTGCTGAAGCCCGGCGGCTTCCTGCAATTCTCGATCCTGCATCCCTGCTTCGCGACGCCGCATCGCAAGGTCGTGCGCGACGAGAACCGCAAGGTCCTCGCCATCGAGGTCCGCGACTATTTCCGGCCCACCGACGGAGAGATCGAGAGCTGGCGCTTCGGCGCCGCGCCCGAGCACGAGAAGGCCAGCGTCGCGCCGTTCAGGGTGCCGCGCTTCCACCGCACGCTGAGCGACTGGGTCAACATGATCGTCGCGACGGGCCTTGCCATCGAGATGATGCATGAGCCCTCGGTCGATGCCGAGACGGCGCGCGCCCTGCCCTATCTCGACGACACGCTCGTCGCGCCGCTGTTCCTGCACATGCGCGTCCGCAAGCCGGCCCCGGCCGTCTAGCGGGGCGCGCGCCTGCGTCACGCCGCAAAGACCGCCGCCGAATCCGCCACCGCGCCGGCGCCCTCGGTCACCGCCAGCTCCAGCCCCGGCGCCTCGGCGACGTTGTGCTCTGCGAAGAAGCGGGCCGTCGCCAGTGCAGCCGCACCGGTATCCTCGCCGCGCAGCCCGAGCGCCTTCCTGGCGAGGCCGGTGCCGCCCTGGGCCAGCGCGAAGAGCTTGAGATAAGGCGTCGCGCCGGCGAGCGCACTCGCCTGGTCGGCGCCCATCGTCTGGAGCATCCACTGCGTCGCGCGCTCGAGCGAGTCGACCGCGGCCCCGAGCCGCGCCGCCGTGTGGCCGAAGCCCGGCGTATTGGCCTCGCGCACCTGCTCGACCACGCCGCGCATCTCGCCGATCAGCGCCTTGACCGCCTCGCCATTGGAGAGCGGCAGCTTGCGCAGCACGAGGGCGATCGCCTGGATGCCGTTTGTGCCTTCGTAGATCGTCGCAATGCGGGCATCGCGCAGATGCTGGGCGGCGCCGGTCTCCTCGACATACCCCATGCCGCCATGGATCTGGACCCCGGTCGAGGCGACCTCGACCCCGATATCGGTGGCGTAGGCCTTGGCGACCGGCGTGATGATCGCGGCACGCTCGGCCGCGGCCTTGCGCTTGGCTTCGTCGGCCTCGCGGTGCGAACGGTCGAGCGTCGCGGCCAGCAGCAGCGAGAGCGTGCGCGCCGCCTGCGTCTTGGCGCGCATCTCCATCAGCATGCGGCGGATATCAGGATGGACGATGATCGCGCTCATCGGCGCGCCCTTGGGCGCATCGAGCGCCGTGCCCTGCTTGCGCTCATGGGCGAAAGCGAGCGCCTGCTGATAGGCGCGCTCGGCGATGGCGACGCCCTGCACGGCAACGTTGAGGCGGGCATTGTTCATCATCGTGAACATGCAGGCGAGGCCACGGTTCTCCTCGCCGATCAGCCAGCCGATCGCGCCGCCATTGTCGCCATAGCTCATCGCGCAGGTCGGCGAGGCGTGGATGCCGAGCTTGTGCTCGACACCGGTGCAGCGGACATCGTTGCGCTCGCCGAGCGAGCCATCGGCATTGACCAGGTATTTCGGCACGAGGAAGAGCGAGATGCCGCGCGTCCCGGCCGGTGCGTCCGGCAGGCGGGCGAGGACGAGGTGGACGATGTTGTCCGTCATCTCGTGCTCGCCATAGGTGATGAAGATCTTCTGGCCGGTGATGCGATAGGTGCCGTCGCCGACGCGCTCCGCCTTGCAGCGCAAGGCGTTGAGATCCGAACCGGCCTGCGGCTCGGTCAGGTTCATCGTGCCCATCCACTCGCCGGAGACGAGCTTGGCGAGATAGGTCTCCTTGAGATGCTCGGAGCCATGGGCATGCACCGCCTCGATCGCGCCGACAGTGAGCAACGGGCCGAGCGCGAAGGCGAAGGCGGCCGAGTTCCACATTTCGGTGCAGGCGGATTGCACCAGCGTCGGCAGGCCCTGGCCGCCATAGGCCTCCGGTCCCGGCAGGGCGTTCCAGCCGCCCTGGGCCCAGGCGTGGTAGGCCTCCTTCCAGCCCGGCGGGGTGGTGACGACACCGTCCTTCAGGGTCGAGCCGTGCTTGTCGCCGACCACATTCAACGGCGCGAGGACATCGCCGGCGAATTTCGCGGCTTCCTCGAGCACTGCCTCGGTGAGACCGTCCTCCAGCTCGGGCGCGAGGCCATCGGCCAGCAGGGCGTCGAGCCCGGCGACATGGCGCATGGTGGCCAGGATATCCTCGACCGGAGCACGATACGACATGAGCCTCTCCTCCACGCCGACCGACTCCGCGGGGCGATTTTGCAGCGTTGCGTTTGACGGCGATGTTAGCGGCGAACTATGCCCTCCGCCAACGCGCAAGCCGGTGCGTCCCTGCGCAGACGATCCGGCATTGTTATAGTTCACATGTAAACATTCAAGAGCGATCGTGACCGAAACCCGCCAGACGCAACGCCTGCACGCCGACGAGGCCGGCATCGCCGAGGCGGCACGGCTGCTTCGCGCCGGCAAGCTGGTCGCCCTGCCGACCGAGACGGTCTACGGCCTCGCCGCCGACGCGACGGACGGCCGCGCCGTCGCGTCGATCTATGCGGCCAAGGAGCGGCCGAGCTTCAACCCGCTGATCTCGCACCTGCCCGATACCGCAGCAGCGAGGCGCGAGGGCCTGTTCGACGCCTCAGCACTCGCGCTGGCAAAAGCGTTCTGGCCGGGGCCACTGACCCTGATCGTGCCGGTTTCCCCGGGCTGCACGGTCAGCGACCTCGCCCGCGCCGGGCTCGGCTCGGTGGCGCTCAGGGTGCCCTCGCATCCGGTCGCGCATGCGGTCCTCGCCGCAGCCGGCCGGCCGATCGCAGCCCCTTCGGCCAATCGCTCCGGGCGGGTCAGCCCAACCCTGCCGGACCACGTGCTGGTCGATCTCGATGGCCGCATCGACGCCGTGCTCGAAGCCGGCCCGACCGAGATCGGCCTCGAATCGAGCATCGTCGCCTGCCTCGGCGGCGCACCGAAGCTGCTGCGCCCCGGCGGCGTGCCGCGCGCGGCGCTGGAAGCGGCGATCGGGCGGGAACTCATCGTCGCCGATGCGGCGCAGGGAGCCGCGCCGATCTCGCCAGGGCTGCTCGCCTCGCATTACGCGCCGGACGCCGCCGTCAGGCTGGACGCGTCAGCGCCGCTGCCGGGCGAGGCCTGGCTCGGCTTCGGGCCGGAGC
>JAEXUU010000717.1 GCA_023452965.1 Pseudomonadota bacterium
CCGCAGCGGCGGGCTTTTCAATTGGGGCCGGTGTCAAATCGCCCGACGTCACGAATGTCCAGGTTGGGTCGGAATCGGACCTCGTTGCCGGTGCCGCGACATAGTGCAATGATACGAACGCCTTAGCACTCCCGGAAGGTGAGTTGTGATCGTCCTCGATCTGCTATTTGACTGGCTCGGCTATCGCACGGCTCGATGTTTCCTCCCGATTATCACGCTCGGTAGAGCTAGCCGATGAATTCACTTCTTCTCGGTCCGGCTTCAACTGGCTAGGTGTGCAGCGCGACAGCGGCGGCAAACTGCTGTTTTCGGCAACTATGGCGGGCTGGATCGGTGTCCTTTTTTGGATGCTGCTCCTGGTAGCGGTTCTTGCGTTTCGCTAGCACGACATGTCCGCAATGGGTCGGAAGCGGTCATCGTGAGTACGGCAGCTACTGCCAGCGGCCTGGGCACAAAGGCCGGTGGGAAGGCTGGACCGCCAGCTCGCTAACTGTCGCGTGGGATCAAATTGAAGGCCGCCGCGCGGGTCGCCTCATTACATTCGGCCGGCCTTCCAACGCAGACCGAGCTTCGCAGTGCATTTGAGCTGCGTGCATGAACCGTCGCCAAGCCGGCAGCGAAGCGGTTGCAGGGGTGATCGAGACCGGATGCGGTGCATAAGCATCTGGCGGCACCACCTCGTCGGGATCGTAGCCTGCGGAGCGGGCGAGGGCTCGAGCGATGTATTCTACGCGACCGTATTCCATGATACCCTGCAACCTGCTGTTCAGCCGACTCCCGGCAGCTCGATCGTCTCCTCCCGAACCTCGCCATCCTGAATGGCAGCGATTTCCTGGACGAGTTGGTGGACCTCCTTCTGCGCGAGACAGAATGCGTCCGCATCGAGCGGCGTCTGAGCATCCGTGCGGAGTTTCTCGAGCGCGGTGTCGACGGCGCCTCTGAGAGCGCTGAAGCGATCGATCAGGTCCGGGACCAGCCTTGCGTCAACGTGGTTCATCCAGTGAGGCTACAGGCTGGGACCGGAGGCGCACCGTCAAAAGACAAGTCCGCAGGGGTTGGCTTCGATCATGCCGCTGGAAAGGGGCTCGCGGGCGGGGAGGCGAGCGTTATCAGGTTGCCATAGGGATCCCGGATCTGGGCCAGTGTCGAATAATCGCCGGGAATGTCATCGCCGAGATCGAGGCCCAGGTCTTTGAGCCGGCGGCGCTCGGCTTCGAGGTCAGCCACGTAGAGGAACATGACGCCCCGGCCTGCGATTTCTGGACTGCTGGAAAGCATTAGACCGCCGTGGTCCGAAAACTCCCAGTGCAGGAGGGTTGGCATCGGGCGGTAGTCCGGCGCTCGGCCGAGAAGCTTGGTGTACCAGGCTTCGCCGTCGGCAAAGTCGGGCGCCAGTAGGGCGGCATAGCTCTTCGTCAGGTCCATGCCGGAGCCCTCCGCGCAACGCTATCGCCTCGGCCTATGCAACCTTGAGATTATCGACCGACATTCGTCCCGATCGTTTGTCGGGGACGAGTTCGAAGGTGACCCTTTGCCCCTCTTTGAGCTCGGGCAGGCCAGCGCGCTTTACTGCGGTGATATGGACGAAGGCGTCGAAGCCACCATCGTCTGGCAGGATGAAACCAAAGCCCTTGGTCGGGTTGAACCACTTGACCGTACCCTGCGCCATACTGGCCTCCCTGTTCCGGCCGGGGCTTCTTCGCCGCTAATGAGCGATCATGAGCCATGGCCGTGCAAGTATCGATCTCGTGAACGGCCGGCGACATTCGCTAACCAATTGGCAGTCATTTCACGAGCCAATGTCGACCGCGGACCACTTCTTCGCAGGAGAGAATGAACTGATGGCGCCGGCGTCCAACCGGGTTCGCCCCTACAACCCGATTACCCAAACCCTCGTTCGTATTATCGAGGCGGAACGCCTCGGCGCAGAGGCGCGAGCAGGGCGGGCGGCACGGCGCAAGGCAGCAGCCGACACTGAGTTCCCCGCTGCGCTTGCATCTGCACCCGATCACTTCTCTCGAGCGCGTGCATAGTCAGCGCACCGCTCGACGCTCAAAGAGGTCCCGGGCCGCACCGATGAGGCGCGCACGAATATCCGGACGGGTGGCAAGCACGTAGCCGGCGGCGCCGATGAGAATGAGTCTGAGCACGATCGTCTCCCTTGATGAGTGGCGCGATACCAACGCGTGAACACCCGTATCGTTCTCTGTCATCTGACTAAAATGGCCATCGCGGAGCGCAGCGGGGTAGGGCGCCTGGACCGATGATCGGGTTGCTGACTTCGCCGCTATCAGGATGCCGACGTTGTCTTCTGAGGGATGTGGCCGGCGCGCTCATCTTTGGAGCGCTGCCGGCCTGAGCCGCAGACGTTCCCCTCGGCGACCACTCCACTTTAGACGGGGGCCTCGGCCGGGCAATCAGCCCTTCGTAGGGCAGCCGCGGAACCCTGACGCTGCAGCATTCCTTCAGGGTGCCTGGTGCAATTGCCCGGGTGCTGCGTGCTCGGATAAAAGCAGCGGCTCGACTTGCATCTCGATATAGGCAAGCGGCATTTGGTCTGCCTGCCAATCGAATTGCCAGCTTTGCGACCATCGGATCGTAAACAGCGGGAACTTCATCGCGGTCGATAGGTGTCCACGCAACGAGCAATCCGAGACTATGAGGGTCTCGTCGCCGAATTCAGACCGGCCGGCGCGGACATTCATGTCTAGCGTCAGGGTAAGATCACTCCATACGCTCAGAGGGGCGAGGGTGGCCGACATTTGAGCGAGCACCCGCTGCGAAGCGCTGCCGCCGCCTGCGGGTTCGATCCAAACCGAGACCTCTACGACCGGCTCACTTAGCATGACGTCAACCGAGCTCTCCAGACGACACTATGTCGTAGGGGCTGCCAGGAAGCCAACCTGGCATGCCGATGGCGCGGCCAAGCGGTGCTAACCCAACAGGCGCGTAGAGGCGCCGGCGGCTTTTGAAGTGCCTTGCACTGCCCAGACCCGGCAGGCCAGCATGAACGGCTTCCACGACCTTCCCAGAGCCTGCCAGGCCGCCTTCAGGCCAGCTCGTCGTGGTTCGCATGTTCGAGTGCTCATGCCGCGATGAAGGTTTCATCGCCGGCGATCCGCGGGATGATGCAGTCAGCGATGGCATCGGCGGAGCGAGCCGCGATAGTCCGGTGCGAGGCGGGCAAGGGTCTGACGCTCAAAACTGGTCAGACGCACACGCACCGCTACCTCGCGCCGCTGCTCGAGAAGATCACCACCGGCGAAATCGACCCTTCCTTTGTCATCACGCACCGCGCCGGGCTCGAGGACGGCCCGGGTCTCTACCAGACATTTCGCGACAAGGAGGACGGTTGCATCAAAGTCGTCCTCACGCCGTGACCGAAAGACAGGCAATTGGAAAGCTCACGCTCGTTACCGGCGCGTGGCCAGGGTCGAGCCCGGCCACGACATCGTGGGCCTCAAGGCGTGGGCTTAGCCGCATTGTTCCAGGCCGTGCGCCCGGTCCCTGGCCACGGGGCCGGGCCTTTGCGTTAGCGGGCGCCGTGCGAGCTTCCGCGCCGGCTGCTGATGAAAGCTGCGACGTCGGGCGCGAGGATGTCGCGTCGTTCCGCCCATGAAGCGAAGAGCCCTCGCGCTGTCTCAGTTTCGATGCCGCCACGAACGGCTGCCAGACAGCCTTTCAGTGCCAGCGAGTAAACAACGTCGCGCTGCGAAGCAGGCCAGTCGGTCAGGAACATGTAGGCCTCCATCGCCGATGAAACTGCGGTGGGAACGCCGAACTGGGTCAGCACCACGACAGGACGCTCGAATTGATCTGACGAAAGTGCCAAGGTCGTATTCTCCTGTAGCAACATGGATGCGATTGCCGCAGCAGGGGCAGGAGCTCCGGGCTGCAGCGCCGGAAGATTTATGGGCGATGGTAGTCGGTTCAAGGGGCGGCCGGCGGCGGCCGAGCGTCTTGCTGACGTCCTAACTAGCTGAGAGAGCCCCTCGCGAATGCAGGCCGGCCTAAGCGGCTCCGAGTGGCTCGGCGCCGCTTCGTCAAGGGCCCCCGAAGGACAGCACCGCTAGAGTCCCGAGGATGAGGGCAAGAGTGCCCAGCCATAGCGATGCGGGAAGCGACATGGGCGGGACTCGATAAATAAATGGCGGCTGACAACGCGGGTGTCGCCAAAGAGTTCCGCTGCGCCAACTAGGCGTCCCCGGAGGCCTCGCCCTGGATTCGAACAGGGGATGTGAAGCCTATGCAATCCTCCGCTTAGCCATTCGGCCACGTGGGCGAAGAGAATGCGACTGCGGCTCAGCGGCGAACGCAGCAGCTCCGGTGAATGCGCAGCATCCGCTCCTCGTTGCCGTGGCAAGGAAGGCTCCATGGAGCCGCCAACCAAACGATCCCAAGTGGAACCTTTTACAATGATTCTAAGTTGTGGCGCCAACTGGGGAGCAACGGGAGTTCAAGTCATGAAGAAGATCATTCTTGCTGCCGCAATCGCCTTGGCTCCGATGGCGGCTTACGCTCAGAACCCCTCGGGAGCCCAGGGTGGAGCGGCCGGCGGCGCAGCTGCTGGCGCAGTTGGCGGTGCGGTTGTCGGCGGCCCGGTAGGCGCTGTTGTGGGCGGCGTCGGGGGCGCCGTTGTCGGAGGCATCATCGGCGACAACACCCCGCGCTTCAAAACCTATGTGACCGAGCAGCGCGTCCCATCCTACACATACAGCGAAGAAGTTCGGGTCGGCGCCGTGCTGCCCGAGCGTGGCGTCACTTACCGTGAAGTGCCGGCTGAGTATGGCGTGAAGGAATACCGCTATACCGTCGTCAACAACCGCACGGTCCTGGTCGAGCCGAAGACTCGCAAGATCGTCCAGGTCATCGAGTAAGCAGGGCAAGCCAAAAACAAAGGCCCGGTCTCGCTCACGCGGGGCCGGGCCTTTTTTATTTCCAGCTGCAGGAACCGGATACGGCCATCGGCATTTTCCCCGGAGTTGATGGGAGGTGCCGATGCCGCTGTAGCGGTTTGCTGTGAACGATGAGCACCATGTCGATCTGACTGACCCTATCGAACACCCGAGCGATGCGGTCGCGGTGAGAGACGCTCACCGCGCGCTGGCCGAGCTGGTTGCAGATCTGCCTGAGGCGGCTCAGGCCGAATTCCGGATTGCGGTCCAAGATCCCTCGGGGACGGTCATCTATCAGGCCTCTGTCACCTTTCGAGGCGAGGCGGCCGCCGATCTCGAGGCACGTGGTTTGAACGGCCGATCAGCCAAGTAATCGCCCTGCGCTCCGCGGTCTGCGACCCTTCGCCGCCATTCTGCCTTCGCAGTTGAAGTTACGCTGCGGCTGTCGCGTAGACACCGTGTTCTTTCCAGAATCATGGGTGCGAAGTGGGGACTGTCTTGGCGGTCATTTGCGGGATGTTGGCTGTGGCCGCCACGTCTTGGTGGGCCTCCAGACGCTGGCCTCTGTAAGCCGCACGGCCTCTTGAAAACGAGGGGAGCCGGCATCTTATTATGGCCGCAATCTCAAACAGTGCCCTGTGAAGGAGGAGGGTGGGATGCCTTTCAGTTCGTTGCGAGACCCGGTCGATATTGCTCGGGCGTTGGCCGCTTGGGAAGCCGCCTGGGCAAGGGTTCAGAACGAGCAGATTGTGATGCTGGGGTCGGAGGAGGCCGAGCGAACCATGCTCAAGTTCATCGTCGCTTCCCTTGCGCCGTTGGCGCTAGACGAGCAGGATCTCGTGGAGCGTGCCATTGATCACTTTCGGCAAAAAGCTTCCAGCGACGGCGTTGTCGCGGAGAACCGGCAGTCAGACTCTATGGTGTGAAGGCCTGCGTGCGCTCATCTTGCGGCGTCCCAGGGGCTTGGGATGCCGCAGCTGATAAAGCAGATCGCGACAATCACGAGGGTGACAGCGAGCAGCCATAGCGCCGTTGGCGAAGTCATCAGCGGCGTCTCTCTGTTGTTCATGCTGCCCAACACGCTCTGCAACACAAGGTTCCTGCATCAGGAACCTTGTGTTGATGTCGAGGTTTTTCGCTTGGCCGTCTGCAATGTCGGAATGTTTGGCCGGAGGGCCCTCTGTGTCGCGTTGGGTGGCGTGTCATGGAAACCGTGTGGAAACTATAGCCAGGGCGCTTTGCCGATCGGCTGGTTTTGATCCGGACGCCCTTCTTCCTCCAGAAATTGACTATGCGCTGATGTCGCCAGCACGAGAGCCTCTCCCAGCATGGCAGCGTTTCAAACGCGCAGCGGAGGTGTACCGCGATGCAACGGTTTATGAACTGGCGGTCGTGCCGGTAACGGGTCCTGCTGCCGCCTTATCAGGCGACGAGGCGCCAGTATCCGAGCCTTGGCGCGCTTCGTAGACTTCGATCGCTGCTGAAAAGGCCTGAAAGGTCAGCGCGTCCACCGAGCCGGGCTCGGCGTTGGTCAGTCTCTCGACCTCCAGCCGGGCAGCTTCGTATTCAGCAGGCGTGTTGATAACGACAGTCGGCTGTTCCGGGCTATGTCGCGTCGGCAAGGTCATTCACCCCCTCTTACAGGGGACGATACAACTTGGCACTGTCTGAGACCAGCCCAGCCGCCGCCCGGATCAATACGCTCCGCGATTTACTTCGGTGGCTGAGTCGAGAACCTTGTTGAGGCGAGACGGTTTTCCGCAAGATCGGCCCTTGGCGGGTGCCGGTCACGTTGGTCACCTTCTGCCCTGGAGGTGTCCGACGGCGGACAACTAGCTCGCTACCCGTCAGGGTAGCGAGCTTTTTGCTTCAGCCCTTGGAAACCAGGGCGATCGCCTCGGCCTCCAGGGCTTCGATCAGCACGAAATATTCGCTGAGCTCATGCCCTGCGGGTGCCTTATTGGACCAGTGATCGACACCCTTCCATGCCAACTCATAGCCCTCGCACAAATCGAGGAAGTTCTCCCCTGTCGCGTCGGCGAGGGCGCGGCTGTGTTCGGGGATGCGAAGCATAAGGCGCTTGCGCCCCCGCTTTCGCAGTGCCGCCGTGCCAGGCGCGACATCCCTTGCCAGGGCAGTTAAGCTGTCACAGGGGCGTGCTTCGTCAATTGTACTTGGGGTCAAGCGTGCGCCGTGCGAAGCGACTACTGCGCCTTGAGCTGCCTGAACCGAGCGATCTCGACCCGCAGAGCCGCCACCGCTGCCTCGCCACGCACGCTCTTGATCCCGCGCTCCTCGCGATCGGTCGAGCCGGCGACGCCGTCGAGCATGACGCTCAGCTTCGGTGGAGTGAGCACAGCGAGATAGGCGATTTCGCATTCATGACGCCATTCCTCCGACCAAGTCGAAACCTCCGCGCCGGCAAGGTGAGAATAGGCCATGGGGCGGTCGGTATGATTATGCGCCATCATTATTCGCATCGGGTGAGTGTTCTCCCCGTTGGCACGATCTCGAAGAGATAATCGTCGACAAAGCGCACCGGGGTTCCGTCCTCGAGCGCATAACTCGTTGTGCTGAGATTCGGAAAGAGCGCCGACACGATGACGGTGTGGCGGTTTCCGTCTTCGTCCTGGCAGGCTTCGCGATAGAGCTCGAGCGGGATTGAAACGGGGACGCTGGCGATCTTGTCACTCGCCTGGGCGCGTTTCGGCTGGGCACGCATGGCAACCTCCTACGCAACTGGGATGAGAACCTCCGACGACTGCGCCCGTTCCACAGATTTAATGTTTCGGGGCCGGAACGCGGTTCCTCCCTTTCCGTTGAATCGCCAGAGTGCGTAGCGTCGTGGTGGTGTCGGTATGGCGAGACGATCTGCTCCGCAGCATGTCCTGAGAGCCGTTCCGAGCGGCGAAACGCTGCGGAGTGCGCCGGTCGCTCCAGCCGGCAGCGGCATTCTTGAGGACGACCTGTTCACCGTTTCCATGCCGCGCATCGAGCCTTGCCTCGCGCTACTGATGCCGAAGCCACCCGAGGGGCTCGATTGGGCCTTTGAGGTGAAATGGGACGGCTACCGGCTCGCGATCCAACGTCGCGGCACTGAGGTCCGCATCATCACCCGCGGCGGGCATGACTGGACCCATCGCTTCCCAGCGATCGCCGAGGCTGCGGCTGAGCTTCCGGCGGAAAGCTTCATCATTGACGGGGAGGCCGTCGTGCTCGACGAGAGCGGGCGATCTGACTTCGGCGCGCTGCAGCAGGCACTGGGCGGGCGATGTGGCAAGGCGAGCGCGCACCTCGCCATCCTCTATGCCTTCGATCTGCTCTACCTCGATGGCCACGACCTGACCCGCATGTCTCTCGACGAACGCCGGCAAATGCTGGAGTTCGTGCTGGCGCCCAGCGACGAGGGGATCAGACTCAGCGAAGAGGTCGAAGCCGACGGCGCGCGCTTCCTCGAGCAGGCCTGCGAGATGGGGCTAGAGGGCATCATCGCGAAGCGGCGAAGTGCGCCATACCGCCCCGGCTGCGGCGGCGATTGGCTCAAGATCAAATGCGTCCAGTCGGAGACGTTCCTCATCATCGGCTATGAGCCATCGGCGGCCGGCCTCGGAGGGATCGGCCGGCTCCTCCTCGCTGCCCATGGCAACTATGGCCTGGCCTATGTCGGTAGTGTCGGCACAGGCTTCACGCAGCGCTCAGCGACGAATCTGCGGAAGCAGCTGGATCGGCTGAAGGCTTCGGCGCCGCCGGCGCGCGGCATCCTACGCAAGGGGATCGTCTGGACGAAGCCGCAGCTCGCCGCCGAGATCGCGTTCCGGGGCTGGACGCACGACGAAAAGCTGCGGCACGCGTCATTCAAGGGCTTGCGCGACAAGGCCGACGAGATCGCGATCTATAGGCTCGGCTAAAGGGTCTTGCCCAGCGCATGCGCGACCGCCGCTGCGCTCTGGCCCGCCTTAGCGACGGCCTTCTCCAACTCGGCTCGTGAAACGCCGAACTTTGCCATCCAATATCGGACCTCGTAGTCCTCGCTGAGGTTGATGCGAGTTCGGTCCTGCGGGCCGCGTTTAGCTTTGTCATCTGCCATGGAGTTCTCCTTTTGGCAGACAAGCGGAACGCGCTGCGATTGTTCCGTGTCTACTGCGGCTGCAGAGATTTGGCGTGTTTCAGATCGGCTTCAGCCATCATTGCCTGCAGCTTGGCCATAGCTTCGGCCGGGAGCCAAAGCGAAACGTCGTCGCCATCTCGCGCCTTCAAACTGATGATGGAACCCTCGCGGGGATCGGCACTGACGGCGACATTAAGCACATCGAGGACGATGAAAACGCGCGAAGGATCGCTTGGCATTTGATGGCTCCTCCAGCTGGTCCTGCGAGCGCATAAACACGCGTTCCGCAGGGTGGTTCCGTCAAATCCGCCCGGCTTTTCGG
>JAEXUU010000744.1 GCA_023452965.1 Pseudomonadota bacterium
GTCGTTCGAGCAGGCGGCCTGCGCGCCCATCGGTTTCGGCACCGTACAGCACATGCTCTTCGACAACGCCAGGCTGGAGCCGGGCGAGTCGATCCTCGTCCATGCGGGCGGCTCCGGGATCGGCACGGCGGCGATCAAGATGGCCAAGGCCATCGGCTGCACGGTCTATACGACGGTGGGCGACGACGAGAAGGGCGAGAAGGCGAAGGCTCTCGGCGCCGATTACGTGATCAACTACCGCAAGGAGCGTTTCGAGGGCGAGGTGCGCCTGCTCACCAAGCGCAAGGGCGTCGACGTGGTGTTCGAGCATGTGGGCGCGGAGACCTGGAACGGCTCGCTGCTCTGCCTCAAGCGCGGCGGACGGCTCGTGACCTGCGGCTCCACTTCGGGTGTGTCCACCACCATGAACCTGATGCAGCTCTTCCAGCAGCAATACCGGATCTTCGGCTCCTTCGGCTGCCGGATGGAGAACATCAGCCAGTCGCTCGACAAGATGGCAGCCGGCATGAAGCCGGTGATCGACTCGGTCTACCCGCTTGCGGAGTTCGAGAAGGGCCGCGCCCGGATCGAGGGCCGCAAGGTCTTCGGCAAGGTCATCGTCACGCTCTGAGCCCGGCCCATGCGCCGGCGAGACTTGACGCGCCGGCCATGATCCCGCAAGTCGCGCCCCGGTGCCTTGCCAACGCCGCCGGCAGCGGCTTTCGCGGCGGCAGGGTGCCGGATTTGGAAATCGATCACGTTTGCGCATTCGGCCGCTGTCAGCCGCATGCGCCGTGATCCGGCGGCGGGTCCGGCCCGCGCCTATGGGGCCGGGCTCGTAGATTGAAGCGGTTGAAGCAGTTCGCGACGCGCCTCGGCGCAGGCTTGATGATCGGGCTCGTGCGCGGCCTCTTCGCCTTCCTGCGCGCGCTCGGGCCGGAACGGGCCTCGAATCTTGGCGGCTGGCTCCTGCGCAGCGGGAGCCCGCTGATCCCGGTCAACCGCGTCGCCTACGCCAACGTCCGCGCCGCCTTCCCGGGCATCGAGGATGCGGAGGCCAGACGCCTCGTCCGCGGTGGCTGGGAGAATCTTGGCCGCACCGTCGCCGAATACGCCCATCTCAAGACGCTGTTCGACTATGACTACCACAATCCCGATCCGAACGGCCGGGTCGAGGTCGTCGGCATCGAGCACTTCATCGCGCTGAAGGATGACGACAAGCCGGGTCTGATCTTCTCCGCCCATCTCGGCAATTGGGAACTGCCGGCGATCTGCGCCGCGACCTACGATCTCGACACCACCGCGGTCTTCCGCGCCCCGAACGATCCGGCGATCGCCGCTGTCGTCCACGAGATCCGCTCGGGCGCCATGGGCGGGCTCGCCGCCGCCAAGCAGGGCGCGGCCTTCGCCATGCAGGGCGTGCTCGAGAATGGCGGCCATCTCGGCATGCTGATCGACCAGCATTTCACCCGCGGCGTCGTGGTCCCCTTCCTCGGGCGGCCGGCGCTGACCAATCCGATCCTCGGCAAGTTCGCCCGTCGCTTCGAATGCCCCGTGCATGGCGTGCGCGTCATCCGCTTGCCGAACCACCGCTTCCGGATCGAATTGACGCCACCGCTCGACCTGCCGCGCGACGCCAATGGCGAGATCGACGTCACCGGCGCCATGGCGATGATGACCGCCGTGGTCGATGGCTGGGTCCGCGAGCATCCCGAGCAATGGCTCTGGATGCACCGGCGCTGGCGCCCGAACATGATCGGCGCCGACGCCTTGCGGCAATTTGGGGAAAGAGCGCCGATCGCCCCGGTTTTCAAGGCAAAGTGATTTCCAAGTGACCGGGCACTGGCGCTTTTGGTAGCGGCCTGCTTGTATCTGGTCCTGAGCTGAAACCGATGCCTGTCCGCAACCGCCTCTTCGCCACGCTCGCCGCCCTGCTCCTGGGCGGACCGATGGCGCTTGCCCAGCAGGCGCCGATGCAGCCGAAAGCGGTGGTCGAGCTCTTCACCAGCCAAGGCTGCTCCTCCTGCCCGGCCGCCGATGCGCTCTTCGTCGAACTCGCCAAGGATCCCGGGCTGATCACCCTCTCCTTTCCGGTGACCTATTGGGACTATCTCGGCTGGAAGGACACGCTCGGCCAGCCGGCCTTCACCAAGCGGCAGAAGCTCTATGCCAAGGCCCGTGGCGATGGACAGGTCTATACGCCGCAGGCCGTGGTCAACGGCACCAGCCACATCGTCGGCTCGGATCGGAAGGGTATCGAGAAGCTCGTCCAGGAACAGGGTACGACCGGCTTTCCGGTCAAGGTCTCGCTCAAGGAAGCCGGTGGCGAACTGCAGATCGCGCTAACCCCGAACGAGGCGAGCGCGAGCGAGAAGCCGGCTGGCGTCTGGGTCGTCGCCTTCAGCCGCGCGACGGCGGTGCCGATCGAGCGCGGCGAGAACTCCGGAAAGACGGTCACCTATGCGAATGTCGTGCGTGGCGTGACCCGGGTCGGCGACTGGTCGGGCTCAGCCGTCACCTTGACAGCGCCTCTTTCGGTGACCCAGCAGCCCAACGCTGACGCTTACGTCGTCCTGGTACAGACCGACCAGCACCAGCGTGGCGGCCCGATTCTCGCCGGTACGATCCTGGGCGCGGCGCGCTGAGCGAACGCCCGATGCCTCGCGCCGGATCGGGCGCGTAGCGATCTAGAGGATCACCACCTTGTTCGGGAGTTCGTCGATATCATCGGCGGCCGGCGGCGCATGGGCGGCGAGGACCTGTCCGACCGAGGCGACCGCCGCCTCCAGTCCCTCGCGCAGCCGGCCCTCGCGAGCCGCGGCGAGCAGCGGCTCGATGATCCCCTTCCAGGTGGCATCGTCGACCTTGCCGTCGATCCCTGCGTCGGCGACGATCTCGGCATAGCGCTCCTGCACGGCGACATAGAGCAGCACGCCGGTCCGTCCGCGCGTCAATGTCAAACCGCGTGCAGTGAACTCGCGCAGCGCCGTCTCATGCGCATGGCGCCGCTTGACGAAACCGGGGACGAAGCGTCCGCCGCGGCCATACCAGAGCAGCACGGCGAGCAGCAGCGCCGCCGCGATCAGCTGCAGCAGGAAGATCCGCGGCGCGCTCGTCATCGTCAGCGCGAGCAGGGGCCAGGGCACGAACAGGGCCACAGCTAGCGCCAGCACCACCGGCACGGCGAGATAGCTGCCGGCAGCCCGGTCGACCACCACCACGATCTCGCCGGAGGTGCGTCGCTCGGCCTCGCGCACCGCCTCGGCGATGGCATCGCGATCCTCGGAATTCAGCATCTCACCAGTCTCCCGACGCGCCGCCGCCACCGGACGAGCCGCCGCCGCCCGAAAATCCGCCCGAACTGCCCGAACTCCAGCCCCCGGAGGAAGAGCCTCCGCTCCAGCCCGACCCGCCCGAGGGCGGCAGCGTCACCCAGCGCCCGTCGCGCATCCGATGCCGGCGCGCGCCTCCGCTCGCCCGGCCGAGCGCGCGCCTGAAGCGGCCGAGCAGGTTGAACACCATGATCAT
>JAEXUU010000749.1 GCA_023452965.1 Pseudomonadota bacterium
GCCGCTCGACTTGCTGCTCGACCTCGCCCGGCGCCAGAAGGTCGATCTGGCGCGGATCTCGATCCTGGCGCTGGCGGAGCAGTATCTGTCCTTCGTCGAGCGGGCGCGCGAACTGCGGCTCGAACTCGCCGCCGATTATCTCGTCATGGCGGCCTGGCTCGCCTATCTGAAATCGCGCCTGCTCCTGCCCGAGCCGCCCAAGGGCGAGGAGCCGAGCGCAGCCGAGCTTGCGACGGCGCTCGCTTTGCGGCTGCAGCGGCTGGAGGCGATCCGCGCTGCGGCGCAGCGCCTCGCCGTGCGCGAGCGGCTCGGCCGCGACGTCTTCGCGCGCGGCGCGCCGGAGGCGGTGGTGGCCGGGGTGCGCCCGGTCTGGGAGGCCGAGCGCTACGATCTGCTCGCAGCCTACGCGCAGCAGCGCCAGCGCCATGTCCGCGCACCGATGAGCGTTGGCTACCGCCAGGTGCTCTCGCTGGTCGAGGCGCGCGAGGCGCTGTCGCGGCTGGTCGGCGAGGCGGGGGAGTGGACGGCGATCGACGGCTATCTCGCGCAGTACATGCAGAGCCATGGCATGCCGGCCGAGACCATGAGTGCGACGGTGAGGGCCTCCTCTCTCTCGGCCATGCTCGAAATGGTGCGGGAAGGCGTGCTCGACCTGCGCCAGGACGGCGCCTTCGCGCCGCTTTATGTCCGCCGGCGCTCGTCCCGGCCGCCGTCGCTGGGATTGTGAGGATTTGATCCGCATGGCCCCGGCCGAAGCCCAGAGGGACGAGGACGACGAGCGCTGGGATGGCGCCGAGGCGCTGGCCCGCGCCTGCCGCATCGCCGAGGCGCTGCTCTTCGCCTCGGCCGCGCCGCTGTCCGCCGAGGAACTCGCCAAATCGGTGCCGGCCAATGAGCCGATCGAAAAGGTGCTGGAGGCGCTCGAGCGCAGCTATGCGATGCGCGGCGTGACGCTGAAGCGCGTCGCCGGCGGCTTCGCCTTCCGCACCGCGCCCGATCTTGCCTATCTGCTCGCCCCCGAGGCCGAAGCGCCGCGCAGGCTCTCGCGCGCCGCGCTCGAGATCCTGTCGATCATCGCCTATCACCAGCCGGTGACGCGGGCCGAGATCGAGGAGATCCGCGGCGTCGCCACGGCCAAGGGCACGCTCGACATCCTGCTAGAGGCCGGCTGGGTGCGGCTGCGCGGCCGCCGCCGCTCGCCCGGGCGGCCGGTGACCTTCGGGACCACGAAGGGCTTCCTCGACCATTTCGGGCTCGACCGCATCGACGACCTGCCCGGGCTCGACGAATTGAAGGGCGCCGGCTTCATCGAGGGGCGGCTCTCCAAGGACCTCTCGGTGCCGATTCCGGACGACGATCCGGACCTGCGCGCCGACGAGGATCCGCTCGGCGACCTGTTCAGTCCGCTTGACGAAGGCGGCTAGCCGCCGCACAGCGCGGGGAGTGGCGCGGGTTCTGGATGCAGGATGTCATCCTGGGCGGCCGAAGGTCGACCCGGGATCCATACCGGAGGTCTTGCCGGGAGAGGCTTGGGCATGGGTCCCGGGCCTCCGCTGCGCTCCGCCCGGGACGACCGTGCGGATTGGTTGAAAACGGAGCAGAATTTGGCTCGTAGCGAAAGCATGACGCGCTGGCTGGGCTGGGGACGGCGCGGCACCGCCGGCGCCGCCATTCCGGTCTCGCTCGGCTTCGAGGGGGTGACGCAGCGATTCGGCGGCGTGACCGCGCTCGACGACGTTTCGCTGAAGGTCGCGCCGGGCGAGGTCATCGCACTGCTCGGTCATTCCGGCTGCGGCAAGACGACGCTGCTGCGGCTCGCCGCCGGCGTCGAGCGGCCGAGCGCTGGCCGCGGTCTGCTTGAGGGGAGGGATGTCGCCTCGGCCGACGCCTTCGTCGAGCCGGAGGAGCGCGGCGTCGGGCTGGTCTTCCAGGACTACGCCCTGTTTCCGCATCTCAGCGTGCGCGAGAACGTCCGCTTCGGGCTGCGCGGCTACAGCGATGCGCAGGCCGATGCCACGGCCCTGCGGGCGATCGCCCGCGTCGGCCTCGCCGATCTGGCCGAGGCTTATCCACACATGCTTTCGGGCGGCGAGCAGCAGCGCGTCGCGCTGGCGCGGGCAGTGGCGCCGCGGCCGGGCGTGCTGCTGATGGACGAGCCCTTCTCCAATCTCGACCGGCGCCTGCGCGATACGGTGCGCGACGAGACCATGGCGCTGCTCGACGAAATCGGCGCGACCTCGATCATCGTCACCCATGATCCCGAGGATGCGATGCGGATTGCCGACCGGATCGTGCTGATGCGCCAGGGCCGGATCGTGCAGATCGGCACGGGCGAGGAGCTCTACCGCAAGCCCGTCAGCCTCTTTGCCGCCCGATTTTTCTGCGATCTTTCCGAGATCGACGGGACGGTCGTGCGCGGCGCCGTCGATACGCCGATCGGCCGCTTTCCGGCGGATGGACTGGCCGAGGGCGCGGCGGCGGTGGTGTGCGTACGCCCGCAAGGGGTCAGGCTCGTGCCAAGGGGCTTCTGCCTGCCCGGCAGGGTGGTGGCGCGGCGCTTCCTTGGCGAGGTCGACGATCTGCAGATCGCGGTCGATGGGCTCGACAAGCCGCTGACGGCGCGCTTCGCGCAACCGGGCTCCGTCCGCGAGGGCGAGGATGTCGGTCTCGACATCTCGACCGACGAAGTCCTTGTGTTCCCTAGCGGGGACACCTAGTTTCCGGCACAAGCGACTGGCCCGGCTGGGAGGTCGGAGGCTGGGTTCAATTCGGAGGAATTTGCGATGGGTGGCGTCAGTATCTGGCACTGGGTCGTCGTCGGTGTCATCGTCATGCTGCTCTTCGGCCGCGGCAAGGTCTCGGAGCTGATGGGCGACGTCGCGAAGGGCATCAAGTCGTTCAAGAAGGGCATGGCGGAGGATGATCCGCCGGAGACCGCCGCGCCGCCGGCCGATCCCAAGGTGATCGACCACACCGCGCAGACGGCCAACCCCGCCCCCGCCAAGGCCGAAACCAAGGCCTGATGGCGCGCCGCCAGCGCGCTTTCCGATCGGCCGTGCGCGGCCGGATGCAGAAGGGCGCGCTGGATCGATATCTTGAGCAGGCCGGCCGGCAAAAGTGGTTTCCACTTGCGGTCGCGCATGCTCTAGAGCGGCGTGAGTGGCGAGAGGACTAGCCGTCGATGTTCGACATCGCCTGGAGCGAATTACTGCTGATCGGGGGCGTTGCGCTCATCGTGATCGGCCCCAAGGAGTTGCCGGGCGCCCTGCGCACTGCCGGACAGATGGTCGGCAAGGTCAGGCGCATGGCCGCGGAATTCCAGGGGCAGTTCAACGATGCGATGCGCGAGGCGGAGCTGCACGACCTGAAGAAGCAGGTCGAGGACATCGGAACCTCGGTGCAGGCCTCGACCAATTTCGACCCGATCGAGCCGATGAAGGACTTTGGCACGCCGGCGGCGCCGAAGCCCGACGATGCGGCGGTCAAGGAGGCCGAAGCCAAGCTCGCGGCGATTCCCGGGCCGGAGCCCTTGCCCGAGGTCGTGATCGATCCGGCGCCGGTTGCGGCCGCCGAAGAGCCGGCGAAGCCGAAGCGCAAGCGCAAGACCGTGGCCACCGAAGAGCCCGTCATTCCGGAGGCCGAAGCCGCGCCGCCGGAGCCTGCCGCCAAGCCCGCCCGCAAGCGCAAGCCCAAGGCCGCAGAGAGTGAAGACGGGAGCCCGGCATGAGTCTCGCCGAGGTGAAGACGCCTGCGGGTCGTGACGGCGAGGACGAGATCGAGGCCTCGCGCGCGCCGCTTATCGACCATCTGATCGAGCTGCGCTCGCGGCTGATCAAGTCGCTGGTCGCCTTTCTGATCATGTTCTTCGTCTGCTTCGCCTTCGCGACGCAGATCTATAACCTCCTGGTCCAGCCCTATGTCTGGGCGGCCGGGCCGGGCGCCAATGTCCAGCTGATCTACACGGCGCCGCTCGAATATCTCTTCACGCAGATCAAGATCGCGGCGTTCGGCGCGGGCTTCTTCGCCTTCCCGGTGATCGCGACGCAGATCTACAAGTTCGTCGCGCCGGGCCTCTACAAGAACGAGCGCCAGGCGTTCGCGCCCTATCTCGCGGCGACGCCGATCTTCTTCATCCTCGGCTCGGCCATGGTCTACTTCTTCGCCATGCCGGTGCTGATGAAGTTCTCGATCGGCATGCAGCAAGCGGCGACCGAGGGCCAGGCCGGCATCCAGCTGTTGCCCAAGGTCAGCGAGTATCTCTCGCTGATCATGACGCTGATCTTCGCCTTCGGCGTCTCCTTCCAGCTGCCGGTGATCCTGACCCTGCTCGGCCAGGCCGGAATCATCACCTCGCAGTTCCTGAAGGATAAGCGCCGCTACGCCATCGTCTTCGTCTTCGTGGTCGCGGCCGTTCTGACCCCGCCGGACGTGATCTCGCAGCTGATGCTCGCGGTGCCGATGCTGCTGCTCTACGAGCTCTCGGTGTTCTCGGTCCGCCATGTCGAGAAGAAGCGCGAGGAGAAGAAGGCTGCGGAAGAGGCGGCAGAGAAGGCCGGCGAGTAGAGACAGCTGATCCCGTCCGGCGCTGACCGTCATCCCGGAGCTGCGCCGCTGGCGGGGCTTGTCGAGGATGACGGGGAGGGCGGTCGATAGGCAGCTGCCAAGGATGGCAGTTCCCTCGCGCGCCGTCCCGGTCTACAGCATCACGCTCTTTCGATTAACGGCGTGACTGGCGATGTACGACATCAAATGGATTCGCGAGAATGCGGAAGCGTTCGACCGGGGGCTGAAGCGGCGCGGGCTGGAGCCGCTGTCCTCCTCGCTGCTCGCGCTCGACGACACCCGCCGTGCGGCCATCGCCAAGGCGCAAGCCGCGCAGGAGCGCCGCAACGCGCTCTCCAAGGAAATCGGCAAGGCGATGGGCGCGCAGGACGTCGCTCTCGCTGAAAAGCTCAAGGCCGAGGTCGCGGCTCTCAAGGAAGCCGGCCCCGCGCTCGAGGCGGAGGAGAAGGCGGCGGTCGAGACGCTCAGCGAGCAGCTCGCGGCGATCCCGAACCAGCCGCATGACGACGTGCCGGAAGGCGCCGACGAGCACGGCAATGTCGAGTACAGCCGCCATGGCGAAAAGCCGGAGGAGGGCGGCAAGCGCCTGATCGGCGTCAATCAGCCGAAGGAGCATTACGAGCTCGGCGAAGCGCTCGGCCAGATGGACTTCGAGAAGGCGGCCAAGCTCTCGGGTTCGCGCTTCGTCGTGCTCGACCGGCAGATCGCCAGGCTGAACCGCGCCATCGGCCAGTTCATGCTTGATACCCATGTCGAGGAGCATGGCTATACCGAGGTCAATCCGCCGCTGATGGTGCGCGACGACGCGATGTTCGGCACGGCGCAGCTGCCGAAGTTCGAGGACGATCAGTTTCCAACCCGGAAGCCCTCGGACGCCGAGACACTGATGTTCGCGGCCCAGCAATCGGCGCACGCCGAGTTCCTCGCCCTGACGGCGGCCGGAATGGACGCCAGCGAAGCTGCGCAGCGGGTCAGCGTGCTCGAGCATATGCGCCGCGTTCGGACGGATACGCGCCTCTGGCTCATCCCCACCGCCGAGGTGCCGCTGACCAATCTGGTGCGCGAATCGATCCTCTCCGAGGAGGAGCTGCCGCGCCGCTTCACTGCGCTCACCCCCTGCTTCCGGGCGGAAGCCGGTTCGGCCGGCCGCGACACGCGCGGCATGTTGCGCCAGCACCAGTTCGAGAAGGTCGAGCTGGTCTCGATCACCGCGCCGGAGAAGTCGCGCGAGGAGCATGAGCGCATGCTCGCCTGCGCCGAGAACGTCCTGAAGAAGCTCGACCTGCATTATCGCGTGATGACGCTGTGCACCGGCGACATGGGCTTTGCCTCGCAGAAGACCTACGACATCGAGGTCTGGCTGCCGGGCCAGAAGACCTATCGCGAGATCTCGTCCTGCTCGGTCTGCGGCGATTTCCAGGCGCGGCGCATGAACGCCCGCTACAAGACCAGGGACGGCAAGGGTCCGTTCTTCGTTCACACCCTCAACGGCTCGGGCACGGCGGTCGGCCGCGCGCTGATCGCGGTGATGGAGAACTACCAGAACGCCGACGGCTCGATCACTGTGCCGGACGCGCTGGTTCCCTATATGCGCGGGACGACCCGCATCGAGAAGGCGGCCTGATCCCATGCGTATCCTGGTGACCAATGACGACGGCATCCATGCCGAGGGGCTCGCCGTGCTGGAGCGCATCGCCGCCCAGCTCTCCGACGATGTCTGGGTCGTCGCGCCCGAGACGGACCAGTCGGGCGTCGCGCATTCGCTGTCGCTGTCGAACCCGCTGCGCCTGCGCGAGGTCGGCGAGAAGCGCTATGCCGTGCAGGGCACGCCGACCGATTGCGTGATCATGGCGGTGCGCTCGATCCTGGCCGACGCCAAGCCCGATCTCGTGCTCTCCGGCGTCAATCGCGGCCAGAACGTCGCCGAGGACGTGACCTATTCCGGCACCATCGCCGCCGCGATGGAGGGAACGCTGCTCGGCATTCCCTCGATCGCGATTAGCCAGGCCTATATGCCGGGCGACCGCAGCAAGATCAGCTGGGACTGCGCCGAGCAGCACGCGCCATCGATCATCCGCAAGCTGCTGGAGGAGGGCATCCCGAAGGATATCCTCTTCAACCTCAACTTCCCGAACGTCCCGCCCGCCGAGGTGAAGGGCGTCGCGGTGACGGTGCAGGGCCGGCGCGACCAGGAGCTCGTGCGGCTGGAGCCGCGCCAGGATGGCCGCGGCAATCCGTATTTCTGGATCGCCTTCCAGCGCTCGAAGCGCGAGCCGGCGAACGGCACGGATCTGCGGGCGCTGGCCGAGGGCAAGATCTCGCTGACGCCGCTCGAGCTCGACCTGACCCACGAGCCGACGCTGACCCGCTTCGCGCAGGTCTTTGCGTAAACTGACCGAGATGTCGTGCTCAGCCCTCATCCTGAGGAGCCGCGGAGCGGCGTCTCGAAGGATGTTCCAGCAGGTGCGGCAGTTCTCTGGACTATCCTTCGAGACGCGATCCTGTGGATCGCTCCTCAGGATG
>JAEXUU010000754.1 GCA_023452965.1 Pseudomonadota bacterium
GGCCGGTCGAGCGCGCCGCCAGCGGCACGGCCGAGACTGGCGGTGAGGGCCGGCGAGAGCAGCTTCGCCTTGCCGGCGGCCTTGACGGCGCTCAGCCCACCACGGGCCGGCAGGCCGCCGCCCATGCTGACCCAGGTGGCGGCGCTGACGGCGAGCCCCACGGCGGACAGTGCGAGGATGGTCTCGTCTGCGCCCTCCCCGCCGAGCAGTTTTCGTCCTTCGAGCGCGAGGTCGCGCAGATCGCCGAAGCCGGTGACATCGCTCGCCAGCGCTCCGGCGAAGGCGGCATCGCTGTCGCGCGCACCGGCAACGAAACCATGGCCGAAATCGGAAGCTGTGCGCAGCCAGGCACCCGCCGGAGCTGCTCGGGCGCCACAGCGATGTCGCGGTCTGCAGCGAGCGAGACGAAGCTATCGGCGAGCTCGATGTCGCCGGCAGTGATCGCCTCCTCGATTCCCGTGGCGACGCGCGCAGCATCGAGCGCCTGGTCGAGGCGTAGTCGCGACAGCGCGACGGGATCGTCGGCGGCTGCGTGAATCTCCCACAGCCGCAAGGCCGGCGGTGCGACGAGCATCCCCGCGCCACCGAGCCCGAGCGCCAGCAGCAGCGCCAGCCCCACCCTTTTCATTGCGAGATCCGTCCGCAGCCCGCTCCAGCCGGAATGCGCTCCCGGCAGGACGGCTTCTAGACGGCAATTCGGGCGGAATAGCGCTCCCGGTGCGGCAGCGCCTACGGAATGATCACCGTCGAGCCGGTGGTGCCGCGGCTCTCGAGCGCGCGATGGGCCGCAGCCGCCTCCGCCAACGGGAACCGGGCATTGATCGCCACCGTGACCTTGCCGGAGCTCACCGCGCCGAACAGGTTCTTCGCCATCTCGACCATGGTCTCGCGCTTGGCCGTATGCGTGTTGAGCGTCGGCCGGGTCACATACAGCGAGCCCTTCGAGGCGAGGATGCCGAGATTAACGCCGTCGACCGCGCCCGAGGCATTGCCGAAGCTCGCCAGAAGGCCGAACGGCTTCAGCGAGTCGAGCGAGGCGATGAAGGTGTCCTTGCCGACGCCGTCATAGACCACGTCGCAGCCCTGGCCGCCGGTGATCTCCTTGACGCGCGCGGCGACGTTCTCCTCGCCGTAGAGGATGACATGGTCGGCGCCATGAGCCTTGGCGAGGTCGGCCTTCTCCTTCGAGCCGGCGGTGCCGATCACCGTGGCGCCCAGCGCCTTGCCCCACTGGCAGAGGATCGTGCCAGTCCCACCGGCAGCGGCGTGGACGAGGATCGTGTCGCCCGGCTTCACCTTGTAGGTCCGGTGCAGCAGGTACTCGGCCGTCAGGCCCTTCAGCATCATGCTGGCAGCCGCCTCATAGGACACCGCATCGGGCAAGGCCACGGCCGCGGCCGCAGGAACGATCCGCTCCTCGGCATAGGCGCCGAGGCCCGCGACGCAGGCGATACGGTCTCCCGGCTTGAACTCGGTGACGCCCTCGCCGACGGCGAGAACATCGCCGGCCGACTCGTTGCCGGGCGTGAACGGCATTTGCGGCGCCGGGTAGAGGCCGGTCCGGAAATAGGTGTCGATGAAGTTGAGGCCGATGGCGCGGTTGCGGATCAGCAGCTGGCCGGGCCCCGGCGCCGGCAGCGTGACGTCTTCGAGCTGGAGCACCTCCGGTCCGCCGGTCTTGTGCACGCGAATGGCCTTCACCATGGCAATCTCTCCTCGAGGCAGGTGCGTGACCATAGGGACTTGCATCCGGCCGGCGCAACGGCTGGACTGCGCATGGGGATCAGCGTCTGGCGCGAGTCGCGTGCCGGAGAACGATCAGGCTGGCGGAATCGCGGAGCAGGAACAAGACATGAACGAGCCAGGGGCACGCCTTGGCAGCGACACGGCTTCGCATGGAACCTTCGCTCCCAAGCTCTTCACCGTGCTGCGGGAGGGCTACGGCCCGGCCCGACTACGGGCCGACGCGCTGGCCGGGCTGACGGTCGCCATCGTCGCCCTGCCCCTCTCGATGGCGATCGCCATCGCCAGCGGCGCGACCCCGGCTGCCGGCCTCTTCACCGCCATCATCGGCGGCTTCCTGGTCTCGGCCCTCGGCGGCAGCCGCCACCAGATCGGCGGCCCGGCCGGTGCCTTCATCGTCCTGATCGCCGCGACCATCGACCAGCACGGCTTCGACGGGCTCGTGCTGGCGACGCTGGTCGCCGGCGCCATTCTCATCGCCATCGGGCTGCTCAGGCTCGGCACCTACATCAAGTACATCCCGCACCCCGTCCTCGTCGGCTTCACTGCCGGCATCGCCATCATCATCTTCGCCAGCCAGATCCGCGACCTCTTCGGCCTGACCCTGCCGGGCAAGGAGCCGGCGGCGCTGCTGCCGAAGCTGCAGGCGCTTTGGCAGGCGCTGCCCACGGTCAATCCGGCGGCCATGGCCCTCTCGGCGCTGACCATCGGAGTCATCCTCGGCCTGCGCCGGTGGCGGCCGGGCTGGCCGGGTCTACTGATCGCGGTCGCGCTCGCCGCCGCGCTGGTGTTCCTGCTGAACCTGCCGGTCGAGACCATAGGCAGCCGCTTCGGCGGCATCCCGAATTCGCTGCCGGCGCCGCATCTGCCGGCCTTCAGCCTCGAGAAGCTGGTCGCGGTCCTGCCGGCGGCGGTGTCGATCGCGATCCTCGGCGGCATCGAGTCGCTGCTCTCGGCGGTGGTCGCCGACGGCATGACCGGGCGGCGGCACCGCTCCAACACCGAGCTGGTGGCGCAGGGCGCCGCCAATATCGGCGCCTCGCTGTTCGGCGGCATCTGCGTGACCGGGACGATCGCGCGCACCGCGACCAATGTCCGGGCCGGTGGCCAGACGCCGGTTGCGGGCATGCTGCACGCCTTGTTCGTGCTGCTCTTCATGCTGGTCGCCGCGCCGCTCGCCTCCTACATCCCGCTGGCCGCGCTGGCCGGCGTGCTCGCCGTCGTCGCCTGGAACATGGCGGAGAAGGCGGCCTTCATCGCCATCCTCAGGCATTCCCGTGCCGATTCGGTGGTGCTGCTGGCGACCTTCCTGCTGGTGATCTTCGAGGATCTGATGGTCGGCATCGGCGTCGGCGTCGTGCTCGGCTCGCTGATCTTCATGCACCGCATGGCCAATGTCGTGACCGTCGAGGCCGGCATGGACCCGGCCCTGGTCGACGACGATGACGCGTCCGAGCCGGCCGAGACGGAAAAGGTCCGCAACGGCAATGGCGATACCTTCCGCTACCGCATCTCCGGCCCGCTCTTCTTCGGGGCCAGCATGAGCGTCGCGACCGTGCTCGATCGGACCGGGCCGTTCCCGGCCCGCATCGTGCTCGATCTCTCCGACGTTCCCTTCGCGGATTCGAGCGCCGCCGTCGCGCTGCGGGCGATGGTCGACAAGGCGATCCGCCATGACGCGCGGGTCGAGATCCTCGGCGCGACGGCACCGGTGCGCCGCATTCTCGGCCACGAGGGGATCGACGAGACGCTGGTCAGGTTCCGCGATGCCTGAGCTGCGGCAAGGGCGCGCTCGCCAGCGCTGCCGACATGGGCTAGCCAAGACGACATGACGGAACAACCCATGCAGGATTGCGAGATCGCCATCGTCGGCGCCGGCGCGGTCGGGATCGCCGCGGCGCTCGCCCTCGCCGCCAGCGGCCGGCAGAGCGTGCTGTTCGGCGCTGCGACCGCCCCACGCGACGGCCGCACCGTCGCCCTGCTCGACGGCTCCTGGCGCCTGCTCGGCGAACTCGGCCTCGGCAAGGCGCTGGAGCGCATCGCCGCCCCGCTCGAGGTCATGCGCCTGGTCGACGATACCGGCAGCCTGTTCCGCCAGCCGCCGGTCGAGTTCAAGGCCGCGGAGCTCGGGCTTTCGGCCTTCGGCTGGAATGTCGAGAACGCCGCCCTGGTCGAGACCCTTGCCGCGCGTGCCGCGCAAGAGCCGGCGATCCGCATGGTGCCACTGCCGGTCGAGGAGATCGAGATCGGACCGGAAGCGGTGCGGCTCTCCGGCGCTGGCTTCGAGCCCCTGCATGCGGCGCTCGTGGTCGGTGCCGATGGCCGCAATTCGCGGGTTCGCGCCGCGGCCGGGATCGAGACGCGCGACTGGACCTACCCCCAGGTGGCGCTGACCGCGATCCTCGGCCATCGCCGCGAGCATGGCGACGCCTCGACCGAGTTCCATACCCGGGCCGGCCCGTGCACGCTGGTGCCGCTGCCGGGCCGCCGTTCCTCGCTGGTCTGGCTGCTGGCCCCGCGCGAGGCCGACGAGATCGCCGCGCTCGACGATGCCGGCTTTGCCCGCGCGGTCGAGCGGCAGACCCATTCGATCGTCGGCGCGATGACCGTCGAAGGCAGGCGCGGGCGCGTGCCAATGGGCGGCTTGTCCGTCGAGCGCTTCGCCGCGGAGCGCGCCGCGCTGATCGGTGAGGCCGCGCATGTCTTCCCGCCGATCGGCGCGCAGGGCCTCAATCTCGGCCTGCGCGACGTCGCGGCACTGCGCGACGCCCTGATCGAGGCCGAGGATCCCGGTGCCGAGGGGGTGCTGGCGCGCTACGATCTTTCGCGCCAGGCGGATGTGCGACTGCGGACCGGCGCCGTCGACGCGCTGAATCGGACCTTGCTGACCGACCTGCTGCCGGCCGATCTGTTGCGCGGTGCCGGCCTGCTCGCCCTGTCGCGCTTCGGCCCGCTGCGCCGCCTCGTCATGCGCCAGGGTCTCGCCGGCGGCACGGCCGCTGGCTGAGCGCGACGTTCAGAGCGCTTCGTCGCCGACCGCCGGAACCTTGCGCAGCGCGGGTGCCGCATCGCGAAAGACCGGCGCCAGCGGCAAAGGCGTCGAGACGATCCGGCGGCCACCCGGCTCCTCCGCCTGCCGGTCGAGCAGGCCGCGGGCGGTGAGCTGCGGATCGGCCAGCGCCTCCTCCAGCGTCCGCACCACGGTGCAGCAGCAGTCGAGCGGC
>JAEXUU010000863.1 GCA_023452965.1 Pseudomonadota bacterium
CCTCCGGCACGCTGATCGCCTTCGCGACGGACCCGCGTGCTGTGGCGTTCGACGGTGAGGGTGGCGGGAACAGCCCCTTCACCGCGGCGCTGCTCAGGCACATGGAAACCCCGGAGATATCCATCACGACGGTGATGGACCGTGTGCGTGCCGACGTCTGGGAGGCCACCGGCAAACGGCAGAAGCCATGGACCAACTCATCGATCATCGGTGAGTTTCGGCTGAACCCGGCACCGCTGACGGAAGCAGGGTCGGCGCCGGCGGCTGCGAGTACAGCAGCGTCGGCCGATGCGGCCGCAGCTGCCCCCATGGGCCGGCTCGCAAGGCTCGACGATCGCGTTCCGAGCCAGCCCCCTTCGGCCGTCGAGCCGTCGGGGGCCGGCGATGCGCTGGCGCGCGAAACCGGTTCGCGGGAAACGGAAGCGGCAATGAAACTCGGCCCTTCCGATTATCGAGAGCTGCACGCGCGGCTTCGCGCGAGCGGGTTTGGAAGCGGGCGGCCGAGCGGCTGGTTCGGCGCGCGCGAGCGGGAGGCGGTGCGGCAATGGCAGCGCTCACGCAACATTCCCGCCACGGGCTTCTTCACCGACGCACAGGTGAAGGCGCTGGTCGGCCAGAGCGAAAGCGCCTATCGCCGCAGCCTGGACGCGGAACCGCCAGTGTCGCCGGCTCGAAAGCCGAGGAATGCGAGGCGTGTCGAGGAACCGCCGCGCCCCGTACTGCAACGCGGGCGGGCCGCCGCTCCCGCGCAGGCAGAGCCGGGCGGTGCGCGCGCCGCGGCTCCGGCAGCCACCTTCATCGATCCGGTTCTGCGGGGGCGCGATCGGTCCTGGCCCGATCTGGGGCGCTACCCGAAGCCCGCGGAAGGGCGGTAGGCGGCAGCCATTGGTCCGTGCTTATGGCGAAATCGCCCGCGCCTCATGGACTCGGCGCACGCTTGTCCATGTTGCAACCGCACCGGGGGCTCGGCTAGTCCTTGAGGGGAACGCTCCTCCTCATTCCCAGTGGCAAAGGCATCACGATGAAGAAGGTCTATCCCGATGCGGCGGCAGCGCTCGCCGGCATCGTCAAGGACGGCATGACCATCATGGCCGGCGGCTTCGGTCTTTGCGGCATCCCCGACAAGCTGATCGAGGCGATCCGAGACTCCGGCGCCAAGAACCTGACCTTCATCTCAAACAATGCCGGCGTCGATGGTGCCGGGCTCGGCATCCTGCTCGAGACCAAGCAGATCAGGAAGATGATCAGCTCTTACGTCGGCGAGAACAAGCTCTTCGCCGAACAGTACCTTTCCGGCCAGCTCGAGCTCGAATTCAATCCGCAGGGCACGCTCGCCGAGCGCATCCGCGCCGGCGGCGCCGGCATCCCGGCCTTCTTCACCAAGACCGGCGTCGGCACGCTGATCGCCGAAGGCAAGGAGGAGCGAGAATTCGACGGCGAGCGCTACATCATGGAGCGCGGCCTGTTCGCCGACATCTCGATCGTCCATGCCTGGAAGGGCGATACGGAGGGCAACCTCGTCTACCGGAAGACGGCGCGCAACTTCAATCCGATGATGGCTTCGGCCTCGCGCATGACGATCGCTCAGGTCGAGCATCTCGTCCCGGCCGGCGAGATCGATCCCGACCACATGCACACCCCCGGCATCTTCGTGAAGCGGATCGTCCATGTGGCGAACCCGGCGAAGCGCATCGAACAGCGCACCGTCCGCAAGCGCGAAACGGTCTGAGAAGGAGATCACGCACATGGCCTGGACCCGTGAACAGATCGCCGCTCGCGCCGCCAAGGAGCTGAAGGACGGCTTCTACGTCAATCTCGGCATCGGCATCCCGACGCTCGTCTCGAACTACATCCCCGACGGCATGAGCGTGCAGCTCCAGTCGGAGAACGGCATGCTCGGCATGGGCCCCTTCCCCTATGAGGGCGAGGAGGACCCCGACCTGATCAACGCCGGCAAGCAGACCATCACCGAGCTGCCGACGACGAGCTATTTCTCCTCGTCCGACTCCTTCGGCATGATCCGCGGCGGCCATATCGATCTTTCCATCCTCGGCGCCATGCAGGTCGCGGCGAATGGCGACCTCGCCAACTGGATGATCCCGGGCAAGATGGTGAAGGGCATGGGCGGCGCCATGGACCTCGTCGCCGGCGTCAAGAAGGTCGTCGTGGTGATGGAGCATGTCGCCAAGAACAAGGACGGCTCGGAATCGCCGAAGCTGCTCAAGGCCTGCGACCTGCCGCTGACCGGCGCCGGCGTCGTCGACATGGTGATCACCGATCTCGGCGTCTTCACCGTCGACGAGAACGGCGGCGGCATGACCCTGATCGAGCTCGCCGACGGCGTTTCGCTCGACGAGATCAAGAGCAGGACCGAAGCGCCGTTCAAGGTCGCCCTGTAATCGCAGACGTCATGGCCGGGCTCTGCCCGGCCATCTCCTGGATAACGGAACTCCGGCAATGAAGGGCGCAGCTCAGCTGCGCCCTTTCTCCCAGCCCGCCCGCACCAGCTCGGGCACGTCGTGCTCTTCCACCGGGAAGCCGACGCAGAGATAGCCGACCAGCTTCCATTCCGGCGGCGCCTCGACGATCCGCCGCACCGCGTCTGGATCGAGGATCGAGACCCAGCCGACGCCGACCCCGTGGGCACGCGCCGCAAGCCAGAACTGCGTGATCGCGGCGACGACCGAATAATCCAGCATTTCCGGCATGGTGCGCCGGCCGAGGCCATGGCCCTGACCGGTGCCGTGGTCGCAGAACACCGCGAACTGCTCGGGCGCCTCGCGCAATCCCTCCAGCTTCAGCGAGGCGTAGAGCCGCGCCTGCTCGCCCTCGTAATCGGCGAGCGCCGCGGCGTTGCAGGCCGCGAAGCTCGCCTGTACCGCCGCGCGCTGCTCGAGGTCGCGCAGCCGGACCCAGCGCCAGGGCTGCGAATGGCCGACCGAGGGCGAAAGCTGCATCAGAGCGAGGAGCTTCTCCAGCAGCGCTTCCGGCAGGGTGTCCTTGCGGAAGTGTCGGACGTCGCGGCGCCAGGTCAGCAATTCGCCGAGCTTCGCAGTGAAGGCCTCATCGAAGGAGGGCGCTGCACTCAAGACTCAACCCTGCGCGGCGATCGCGTGGAAGAAGGAACCGGTGACCAGGCCGCGCCGGCTGCCGGCCGGGACGGGGGCCGAGCCGTGCGGGTCGCCGACCATGGCGAGCGGGGGATCCTCGCCTTGCGAGACGATGCTGGCATAGTGGAATTCGTGCCCGCTCAGCCGCCCGCCCGCCGCGCCGAGCGGGCAATCGGCCTGCAGCACGGCATTGCGGTAGCCGAGATTCATCTTG
>JAEXUU010000876.1 GCA_023452965.1 Pseudomonadota bacterium
CGCCTGCGGGCCGCTGAAACAATATGTAACACCGCGCCGGAGACCGCTTCGCTAGTTTCGCTTTGCCCACTGATTCACCGAGCAAAGCCAGCGAACGATGCCGATAGAGCCACTACCGCGTCCTCTCCGACGTTCTTGCACGATGCGCCGCGTCGCCGTCGGCGCCGCATTCTCTGCCCTGCTCGCAGGCTGCACCGCGACGGTGCCGCCGATCGCCGGCCGCCACCCGGCCGATGCCAGCGTCGCCGTCGCCGCGCCGTCCTATGTCGCCGTTTCCGGCGCTGCGCCGCTGCGTCCGGTCGATCCCAAGGGCTGGCAGGAGCTCAACCGCCAAGTGACGCCGAAGGGGCATTGATCGTGAAGCTGCGGACCCTAACCCACGGCCGTCGCGGCCTGCCTTTCGCACTCGCTGCCTTCCTCGGCGGTTGCGCCTCCTTCTCGCCCGATGGCGGGCTCGACGTCGCGCGGAACTCCGCCTTCGCCGAGCTCAACAAGGACGTGGTCAAGATCAACGACGTCGCCGGCGCGATCAGCGCCAAGGAGCGCGTCGACCAGCTCCTGAAGAAGCCGCTTACCGCCGACGCCGCGGTGCAGATCGCGCTGCTCAACAATCGCGGCCTGCAGGCCGCCTTCAACGAACTGGGCGTCGCCGAGGCGCAGATGGTCGCAGCGAGCCTGCCGCCCAACCCGACCTTCGGCATTTCCAAGCTTTCCGGCCGCTTCGAGATCGAGGTCGAGCGCCAGATCGCCGGCAGCCTTTTCGCGCTCGTCACCTTGCCCTTCCGCGCCGAGATCGCCCGCGAGCGCTTCCAGTCGCAGCAGCTGCGCACGGCCGAGACCGTCATGACCCTCGCGGCCGATACCCGCCGGCAGTTCCATCGCGCTGTCGCGGCCAACGCCCAGGTCGGCTTCATCGAGCAGGCCAAGGGCTCGGCCGAGGCCGCCTCCGAACTGTTCAAGCGCCTCGGCGAATCCGGCGGCGTCAACAAGCTCGATCAGGCGCGCGAATACGCCTTCGATGCCGAGCTTGGCGCGCAGCTCGCCCAGGCGCGGCTGGTGCAGCGCCAGGAGCGCGAGCGGCTGGTGCGGCTGCTCGGGCTTTGGGGCGACGACCTCAAATTCAAGCTGCCGGGCACGCTTCCTCCGCTGCCGCGGCTGCAGAGCGCCAAGGCCATCGAATCCGAGGCGCTGCGCAAGCGCATCGACCTCCAGGTCGCCCGCGCCGATCTCGACGTGCTCGCCAAGTCGCTCGGCCTGACCAATGCCACCCGCTTCGTCAACGATATCGACCTGCTCGGCCGGCGCACCTATGACCGCGGCCGCAGCATTTCCGGCGACGGGCATGTCGAGCGCGAGACGAGTCGCAGTCGGACCGTCGAGCTCGATATCGAGATCCCGATCTTCGATTTCGGCCAGACCAAGGTCGTCCAGGCCGAGCAGAACTACATGCAGGCGGCGAACAAGCTCGCGCAGAAGGCAGTCAACATCCGCTCCGAGGCGCGCGAGGCCTATGTCGGCTATCGCGCCACCTACGACATCGCCCGCCAGTACCAGAACAATGTGCTGCCGTTGCGCAAGATCATCCAGGACGAGTCTCTGCTGCACTACAGCGGCATGCTGATCGACGTGACGCAGCTCATCACCGATGCGCGCGCACGCATCCTCTCGAACGTCGTCGCGATCAATGCGCGGCGGGACTTCTGGATCGCCCATACCGACCTCAAGCATGTCGTCATCGGCGGCGGATCGGGCGGAGGCGGGGCCACCGTCGCCGCTGCGGGCGGCGGCGATGCCGGCGGCGGCGGTCACTAGCGAGCGGGGAACGACAGCATGACCATTTCACGCAGAGGCTTCATCGGCACGTCCGGCCTCGTCGTCGCCGCGGCCGGCGCCGTCTCCGGCCGCACGGCCTTCGCTTCGGTGCCGGAGGCGCCGACCATGAAGGAGGCGTCGACCCAGGCGCCGCTCACCCCGACCAGCGGGCCGGACTACCAGCCGGTCGCGACGCTCAACGGCTGGACCTTGCCCTGGCGCATGAATGGCGACTGGAAGGAGTTCCACCTCGTTGCCGAGCCGGTCGAGCGCGAATTGTCGCCCGGCATGAAGGCCTATCTCTGGGGCTATAACGGCCAGTCGCCGGGGCCGACCATCGAGGCGGTCGAGGGTGACAAGGTCCGCATCTTCGTCACCAACAAGCTGCCGGAGAGCACCACGATCCACTGGCACGGACAGCGCCTGCCCAACGGCATGGACGGCGTCGGCGGGTTGAACCAGCCGCATATCCCGGCCGGCAAGACCTTCGTCTACGAGTTCCAGCTGCGGCGCTCGGGCACCTATATGTACCACCCGCATTCGGACGAGATGGTCCAGATGGCGATGGGCATGATGGGCTTCTTCGTCGTCCATCCCAAGGACCCGGCCTTCCGCCGCGTCGACCGCGACTTCGTCATCCTGCTCAACGCCTTCGACATCGAGCCCGGCTCCTATGTGCCGCGCGTCGCCGAGATGACCGAGTTCAACATGTGGTGCTGGAACAGCCGCGTGTTCCCGGGCATCGACCCCTTCGTCGTCGGCAAGAACGACAAGGTCCGGATCCGCTTCGGCAATCTGACGATGACCAACCACCCGATCCACATGCACGGCTACGAGTTCAAGGTGTCGTGCACGGATGGCGGCTGGGTCGATCCCGCCGCTGCCTGGGACGAGGTCTCGATCGACGTCGCCGTCGGCCAGATGCGCGCCTTCGACTTCGTCGCCGACGAGCTCGGCGACTGGGCGATCCATTGCCACAAATCGCATCACACGATGAATGCGATGGGGCATGACGTGAAGAACTATATCGGCGTCAGCAAGAAGGACCTCGCCAAGCGCATCGCCAAGATCGCCCCGGGCTACATGCCGATGGGCTCCAACGGCATGGGCGAGATGGGCTCGATGGAGATGCCGCTCCCCCAGAACACCCTGCCGATGATGACCGGCTTCGCCCAGTTCGGTCCGGTCGAGATGGGCGGCATGTTCTCGGTCGTGAAGGTCCGCGAGGGCCTGGCGAAGAACGACTACAAGGATCCCGGCTGGTTCAAGCACCCCGAAGGCACCGTGGCCTACGAATACAAGGGGCCGAAACTCGCCGAAGCCCCGCGCACGGAAGGGCCCGACAGCGGGGCGCCCTCGGTCGACTGGCGCGTCAAGGACCGGCGCAAGCCGCGGCTCGGGCCGGACGGCAGGCCGCTTTCCGGCGCCAAGTCCGGCGGACATTCCAATCACTGAAGGCGCAATCGCAAACGGAGCACGCCGATGAAGACGCAGATCAGATCCATCGCCCTTGGCGCCGTCGCGGCCCTGGCGCTTTCGGCGACGGCGTTCGCCGGTCCCGGCGGCGCCGGCCACGGCCATGGCGACGAGACCGCCTATGGCAAGCCGGGCGATCCGAAGAAGCCGGCCCGCATCGTCCAGGTCTCGATGACCGAGCGCGACGGCAAGATGCTGTTCATCCCGGACAGGGTCGAGGTCCGCCGCGGCGAGCAGGTCCGCTTCCAGCTCCGCAACAATGGCGAGCTCGACCATGAGCTGGTCGTCGCGACGCTGGAGGAGAACCTCAAGCACGCCGTCGAGATGCAGAAGAATCCCGACATGGAGCACGACGACCCGAATGCCAAGCGTCTCGCGCCGAAGAAGACCGGCGAGATCCTCTGGCAGTTCACCAAGGCCGGCGAGTTCGATTTTTCCTGCCTGATCCCCGGCCATCGCGAGGCCGGCATGACCGGCAAGGTCATCGTCAAGTGAGCCGCCAGACAAAACCCGAGAGGAGTTCTTCCATGCGTACCGCCATCACCGCCTTCGCCTTTGCTTCGCTGCTTGCCATGCCGGCACTCGCCCAGACGCCGCCGCTGGTCAACGGGACGATCAAGAAGGTCGATACCGCCCAGGGCAAGCTCACCGTCGACCACGGCCCGATCAAGAACCTCGATATGGACTCGATGACCATGGTGTTCCGGGCCGGCGACCCCGACATGCTCAAGACCGTCAAGGCCGGCGACAAGATCAAGTTCACCGCCGAGCGCGTGAACGGCCAGCTTACGGTCACGAAGATCCAGAAATGAGCCCCCGGCACGCCCTCGCGATCCTCCGGCCGGCTTGCCTGGCCGCGGTGATCGCGCTGGGCGCGCCGCAGGTCGGCCTCGGCAGCGACGGGAACCTGCAATCCGTGCTGCTCGAGGCCGGTTGTCCCCGTTTCCAGCTCGAGAAGCTGTTCGACCGGGACGGGGTGACGAGCTATCGTGCCAATTGCTTCGGCTCGGCGCACAAGGTCGTCATCGTCAGTTGCATCAAGGGTGTCTGTGTCCGCGAAGGGACGCAGGAAGAGCAGCCGGAATGAGGGCTGCAGCTTCGCCCGCCAGAAGGAGAGTTCGAATGCTTACGCGTCGTGGCCTGATCGCCGGGGCCCTTGCCTGCTCGGCGTCGCTGCCTCTCGCAGCCCAGGAGGCGGCTCCGGTCGTCACCGTCTATCGCAGCGCCTCCTGCGGCTGCTGCGGCGCCTGGGTCGACCATATGAAGAAGGCCGGCTTCGAGACCAAGGTGGTGATGACCGAGGAGCTGGCGGCCCGCAAGCGCGAGTTCGGCGTGCCGGATGCCGCCGAATCCTGCCACACTGCGATGGTCGAAGGCTATTTCGTCGAAGGCCACGTGCCCGCGGCCGATGTCCGCCGCCTGCTGCGCGAACGTCCCCAGGCCCGCGGTCTCGCCGTGCCGGAGATGCCGGTCGGCTCGCCCGGCATGGAAGTCCCCGGCGTCAAGGCCGATCGCTACGACACCTGGCTGATCGCCAAGGACGGCTCCCACACGGTCTTCGCCAGCCACTGACCAGAAGCCCGGGAGCTGATCCGGGCATTCGTCGTTTTCTGCCGTGCCGCGCGTCCCGCCTCGAATTGGCGCGGGGCGCGCCGCACGTGTGTTTCAGTGCCCGGCGGCTGCCGGCTCGATCAGCTTTGCCAGGTTGAGCAGGCGCTCATCCCGTCCGGCCACGGCGCTCAGCATCAGCCCGCCCGAGAGCTTGTCGCCGAGCGGCATCGGCAGCGAGATCGAGCACAGGTCGAACAGGTTGCCGAAGGCGGCATTGCGCAGCATCAGCCGGTTGGCGGTGAAGAAGGCGTCGTCGCTGGCCTCCAGCGCGGCGATCGTCGGCGCCTCGATCGGCACGGTCGGCGCCAGGAAGCCGTCGAGCCCGTCGAGAAGCGCCGCGAGCTTGCCGATCAGCCTGCGACGCGTCTGCATCGCCGCGATATAGTCGGCGGCCTTGTAGGAGGTGCCGAGCGAGATGCGCGCCGCGACGCGCCGGTCGAAGGCTTCCGGCTTGCTCGCAATCGCTTCGCGATGCACCGCGGCGGCCTCGACGGCGACCAGCGGCACCGAATAGGCGGCCATCATCTCCTGCCAGACCCCGTCGAAGTCCACTGGCTCGACGGCGACGCCGAGACGGGCGACGCGCTCGATCGCCGCCTCATAGGTCTTCACCACCGAGGGGGCTGCCTCGGCGAGGAAGCCGCCGCGCGCGACGCCGATGCGGAAGCGGCCGGGTTTGAGGCCCTCGGCAAGCGCGATGGGGCGGCCGGCCAGCACCGAAAGCAGCCTTGCGCAGCCGGCGACATCCTTCGCCAGCGGGCCGATCACGTCGAGGCTCGGCGCCAGCGGGAAGCAGCCTTCGTCTGGAACCGAACCATGGGTCGGCTTCATGCCGACGATGCCGTTGAGCGCCGCCGGGATGCGGCAGGAGCCGCCGGTATCGGTGCCGACGGTCAGCTCGGAGGAGCCTTGCGCGACCGAGACCGCCGCGCCCGATGAAGAGCCGCCGGGAATGCGTTCCGCATCCAGTGCGTTGCCCGGCGTGCCGAAGGTGGCATTGAGGCCGAGCCCGGAGAACGCGAACTCGCTCATATTGGTCTTGCCGATGATCACCGCGCCGGCCTGGCGCAGCCGGGCGACGATCGGCGCATCCTGCGCCGCGGGGGTCGCGCCCTTGAGCAGGCTGGAGCCGGCCCAGGTGGTCTCGCCGCGAACGTCGAACAGGTCCTTGATCGAGATGATCGTGCCGTCGAGGGGGCTCAGCTTGAGCCCGGCAGCCCGGCGGGTGTCGGCGGCGTCGGCTTCGGCGCGCGCGGTTTCGGCGAGGAGGCGGGTGAAGACGGGGCTGCCGTCGCCAACGCGGCCGAAGATGGATTCAAGCTGGTCGCGGGCGCTGCGTGACATGGGAATCGACCTCGGTTCGGGCACCGCATCCGGCGGCGCTTCTGGTTAGCGCATTCCGTGGTCGAAGAAACCCCGCCCGGGGCTCAGGCGGCCTCGCCGCAGGGGCTAGGCAGGGTGGAACGGCGCTGGATCAGATCGTCCCTGGCGAAGAGCTCGGCCAGCCAGTCGACGAAGACCCGGACCTTGTTGGAGAGATGCCGGTTCGGCGGATAGACGATGTGCAGCGGCTTGGGCGCCGTGCACCAGCCGGTGAGCAGCGGCACCAGCCGACCGGCGGCGATGTGCTCCTGCGCCATGAAGGTCGGCACCTGCATCACGCCGAGACCCGCGAGCCCGGCGGCGAGATAGCCGGTGCCCTCGTTCAGCGAGACGACATAGTCGCCGCGCACCTCGATCGTCTCCTTTTGGGTCGCGAAGGTGAAGGGCAGGATCCGGCTGGTCCCGGCGGCGCGATAGCCGATCACCTTGTGGCCGGTTTCGAGGTCGAGCGGATGTTCCGGCGTGCCGTGCCGGGCGAGGTAGTCCGGTGCGGCGCAGGTGACGAGCAGCATCTCGCCGACGCGCCGCGCGATCAGGCTCTGGTCCTGGATCTCGCCGGCCCGGACGGCGAGATCGAGATTTTCGCCGATCAGGTCGGCCGGGCGGTCGCCGAGGCCGATATCGATCTGGATTTCAGGATAGCGCGCCAGGAAGCCGGGGAGGGCAGGCAGGATCACATCGATCGCCAGGGGCGCGCTGACGTCGAGGCGCAGGCGCCCGCTCGGCCTCGCCTGCGACGATGCCATGCTGGAATCGAGCTCGTCGATCTCGCTCAGCACGCGCAGCGCCCGCTCGTAATAGGCGGCGCCGTCCATGGTCACAGTGACGCGCCGCGTCGTGCGGTTGAGCAACTGCGCCCGCAAATGGCCCTCGAGCTGCTGGATCAGCTTGGTCACGGTCGGCTTGGGCAGGTCGAGCAGCTCCGCCGCACGGGTGAAGGTGCCGACCTCGACGACGCGCACGAAGGCGCGCATGGCGTTGAGCTGGTCCATCCAGATCTCCTGGCTGATCCGGGGATTGTTTCCATATGGAAACAATGTGGGAGCGGATCGGCGGTTTATTGCGTTCGCACTATCTCCTAAATGCTGACGGATCGCAATATTCGTCAGTCGTCAGTCATGCTCGCTCCTTCGCTCCCCCAAAGCCGCTATCGCCGCGCCGTCTTCTGGCGCGAGCAGGCCGTCAAGGCCGGGTCGCAGACGCTGTCCGGACGGCTCTATGCTCCGGCGTCGGTGCCCGACGATGCGGGCCTCGTCCTGCATCTGCATGGCGGCACCTTCGACAGTGGCTCGCTCGCTTCCGGCGAGGCGGTCGCCACCACGCTGGCGGAGGCCGGCGCGATCGTGATCTCGCTGCCTTATCCGCTGGCGCCGGAAGCCCGCTTCCCGCAGGCGCTTGAGACTGCCTATGCGGCGCTCGAGAAGGTCGCCCGCGACAAGCTGCGCTGGGTCGGCAAGCGGGCGCCGCTCTATGTGGCGGGCGAGGAGGCCGGCGGCAACCTCGCCGCTGCGCTCGCCATGATGGCGCGCGACCGGCATGGCCCGCCGCTTGCCGGGCAGATCCTGTTCTCGCCGATGCTCGATGCCTGCCTCGGCACCTATTCCTTTCGTCATGCCGAGGCCGGTCCGGTCGGCTGCCGCTGGGCCGATGGCTGGCATGCCTATCTCGGCTCGCCCGAGAAGGCCGCGCATCCCTATGCGACACCGGCCAATGCCTCGCGCCTGTCCGGGCTACCACCGGCGCTGATCGTCAGCGCCGAGGATGACCTGCTGCGCGACGAGAGCGTCAATTACGGGCTTCGGCTGCGGGCTGCCGGGGGCGAGGCGACGGTCCATGTCGTCGGCGGCCCGAGCCGTTGGCCGGAGGCTTTCGCGGAGGCGCCGCGGGACGGCTCCTGCCTCTGTTCGGCCTGCCAGAATGTAAGCGAGTTCTTCTCGATGACCGCGCCTCGCTAGGGCGCGCCGCCACCCCGACTTTCGAATTTCAGCTCCAGGAAGGAATGACCCATGATTCTGGGAACGATCCGTCACGCCCTGTTGGGCACCGCCTTGGCCGCCGGCGTTTCGCTCGCCGCGCTCGCCGTCGCCGTCCACGGCTCCGACAAGGCGCAGGGCGATACCGCGCCTGCCGCGCCGCCGCCGACCCCGGTTTCCGTCGCCGTGGTCGAGCAGCGCGATCTCGTCAGCTGGGCCGAGTTCTCCGGCCGGCTCGAGGCGATCGAGCGCGTCGAGATCCGCTCGCGGGTTTCGGGCGTGGTCGAGCAGGTCCACTTCTCGCAAGGCGCATTGGTTAAGCAGGGCGATCTGCTCGTCAGCATCGACCAGGCGCCCTATCAGGCTGAGTTCGAGCGCGCCCAGGCGCAGTTGCTCGCAGCCGAGGCGCGCGTCGCGCTCGCCGCGAACGAGCATGAGCGCGGCCAGCGCCTGATGTCCTCGCAGAACGTCTCGCAGCGTGATCTCGACACGCGGCTGAACGCGCTGCGCGAAGCGCAGGCCAATGAGCGCGCCGCCCGCGCTGCCCTGCAATCGGCGCGGCTAAACCTCGACTACACCCAGATCCGCGCCCCGATTTCCGGCCGCATCGGCCGGCTCGAGGTCACCGTCGGCAATCTCGTCGCCGCCGGTGCCGCCGCGCCGCTGCTGACCACCCTGGTCTCGGTCGATCCGGTCTATGCCGGCTTCAGCGCCGATGAGGGCTCGCTGCTCAAGGCGCTGGCCACCCTGCCGGTCGAGCCGGGCAAGGCCCGCGATCTCAAGCGCATCCCGGTGCAAATGACGACCGCGGTCAACGAGGCCGCACCGGTCTCCGGCCATCTCAACTTCGTCGACAACGGCGTCGACGCGGCGACCGGCACGGTCCGCGTCCGGGCGATCTTCGACAATGCCGATGGCGCGCTGCTGCCGGGCCAGTTCGTGCGCCTGCGCATGGGCCAGGCCAGGAGCGAGCCGGCGCTGGTGATCAACGAGCGCGCCGTCGGCACCGACCAGAACAAGAAGTTCGTCTTCGTAGTCGGCAAGGACCAGAAGGCCCTGTGGCGCGAGGTCACGCTCGGCACCGCCGCGGAGGGCCTGCGCGTCGTCACCAGCGGGCTCGAGGCCGGCGAGCAGATCGTCGGCAACGGCCTGCAGCGCATCCGCCCGGGCGCGACCGTCGCTCCCGAGCAGGTGCCGATGGCCGAGCGCACCGAACTAAAGAAGCCTGCAACCGAACTCGCGCAGCGTTGAGCCACTGCCGTCATTGCGAGCGTAGCGAAGCAATCCAGGCATCGTAGCGCTCTGCCGCTCCTGGATTGCTTCGTCGGCTGAAGCCTCCTCGTAATGACGGGTGGAGCAGCACCCCCATTTCCCGCCCCGCCGGCCGCTTCGGGACCGGCGGGGCAGCCGCCTTGAAGGGGCACCCCAATGAACCTCTCGAAGTTCTTCATCGACCGGCCGATCTTCGCCGGCGTCCTCTCCGTCCTCATCCTGATCGCCGGCCTGCTCTCGCTGCGCGTGCTGCCGATCTCGGAATATCCCGAGGTCGTGCCGCCGACCGTGGTGGTGCGGGCCCAGTATCCCGGCGCCAATCCGCGCGTTATCGCCGAGACCGTGGCGACGCCGATCGAGGAGCAGATCAACGGCGTCGAGGGCATGCTCTACATGTCGAGCCAGGCGACGACCGACGGCGTGATGACGCTGAACGTCACCTTCCGCCTCGGCACCGACCCGGACAAGGCCCAGCAGCTTGTCCAGAACCGCGTCTCCCAGGCGGAACCCCGCCTGCCTGAGGAGGTGCGCCGCCTCGGCGTCACCACCATCAAGAGCTCGCCCGACCTGACGATGGTGGTGCACATCACCTCGCCGAACGGCCGCTACGACATGACCTATCTGCGCAATTACGCTGTCCTCAACGTCAAGGACCGGCTGGCGCGCATCGACGGCGTCGGCCAGGTCCAGCTCTTCGGCTCGGGCGACTATTCGATGCGCGTCTGGCTCGACCCGCAGAAGGTCGCCGAGCACGGGCTCTCGCCCTCCGACATCGTCCGCGAGATCCGCGCCCAGAACGTCCAGGCCGCAGCCGGCGTCATCGGCGCCTCGCCGAGCGGGCCGGGGCTCGACCTGCAGCTCTCGGTCAACGCGCAAGGGCGTCTCGCCAGCGAAGAGGAGTTCGGCGAGATCATCGTCAAGACCGCTCCGAGCGGTGCGGTCGTGCGCCTGAAGGACATTGCGCGCATCGAGCTCGGCGCCGCCGACTACGCGCTGCGCTCGCTGCTCAACGGCAAGTCGGCCGTCGCCGTACCGATCTTCCAGGCGCCGAACTCGAACGCCATCGCCGTGGCCGACCAGGTCCAGGAGACGATGCGCGAGATCAAGCAGAACATGCCGGAAGGCGTGGACTACTCGATCGTCTACGACACCACCCAGTTCGTC
>JAEXUU010000014.1 GCA_023452965.1 Pseudomonadota bacterium
GCGACGCTCGCGCGCCTTGCGGCGTTCGTCGAGGATGGCGATGACCGCGTCGATCTCGCCTTCGGCCTTGTCACGGTCCTCGACATGAGGCGGCAGGGCCTCGACCAGCGTCCGCCGGAGATAGGAAGCGTAGTCGCCGGAGGTCAGCAGATAGGAGAGCGGCGGGAAATGGGCGACGACCTGGTCTGCCTCTTCCTCGATCTGCCGCATGCGCTCGAAATAGGCGACGGGGCTCGCATAGTATTCGACCCCTGCCCCGAGCAGCGAGGCGACCGTGGTCTCGAGCACGCCCGCCAGCCGCTCGAGCGTCTCGATCTTGACGACGCCGCCGCCCTCGATGCGGTAGACCGCGGCGCGCGAAATACCGAGCCGCTCGGCGACCTCCTCGGCCATCAGGCCGCGCCCGAGCCGGTAGGCCTTCAGCCGGTGGCCGATCTCGTCGAAGCGGATAGCCATCGGGTCGGCCCTGTCGTCACCTAGAATCTCAGATTTTAGACAAGCTAGCCCAGTTCGCAGTGGATGCGAAGCGCGCGACTGACGCAGCAGGCCGCTTCCCCGGCCGCGCCTCGTCTTTGACCTCAGCCCTTCCGGCGCAGGAGATAGGTATCCATGATCCAGCCGTGGGCGGCGCGGGCCTCGGCGCGGCGCTCGACGATCTCTCCAGCGACCTCCGAAAGCGGGCCGGAAGCGAGGATTTCCTCCTCCGCGCCAAGATAGGCGCCCCAGTAGATGTCGAGCTGCTCCGGCGGGATCTTGGCAAAGGCCTGCTCGCCATCGAGCATGACGACGACGCTGCCCTGATCGTCCGGCATGCCGCTCTCCGCCAGCTTCCGTCCGGTGGTGATCAGCACCGGCTCGCCAATGCGGTTCAGCACCAACCGGTGCGCCGCCGCCAGCGCCTGGACGCTGCTGATTCCGGGAATGACGTCGTAGTCGAGGGCGAAGCCGCGGGCACGCACCACCTCGATGATCCGCAGGGTGCTGTCATAGAGCGCCGGATCGCCCCAGACGAGCAGGCCGCCGACCTCGCCCTCGCCAAGTTCCTCGGCAAAGAGACGCTCATAGGATTCGGCCAGCGCCGCATGCCAGTCATCGACGCTGCCGCGATAGTCGGAGCCGGCAGGAGCACGCTGCGGCACACTCAGCGGCACCATGCGATAGGCAGGCTTCTCGATATAGCGCCGGCAGATCTCCTCGCGCAGTTCGCGCAAGGCGGCCTTCTCCTCCCCCTTGTCGGGCACGAAGAAGACATCGACCTCGTTCAGCGCCCTGACCGCCTGGAGCGTCAGATGCTCCGGGTTGCCGGCGCCGATGCCGATGATCCTGATCCTGCGCATGGGGTCCCTCATGCCTGCGACTCGATCCGGCCATAGCACGGTCTTCCGGTCGGCACAGAAGGCGCCGTCATTCCGGACAAGCCGCGCGAGCGGCACAGCTCCGGAATCCATCGAAGGGCGCCTGCGCTCTGGGATGGATTCCGGCGCTCCGCTTCGCTGCGGCCGGAATGACGGGAGAGGCTTTGCCTACCCCAGCAGGTTCCGGATCGTGCGCATGAAGACGCGGGCGCCGGGGGCGATCAGCGCGTCGGGGAAATCATAGTCCGGATTGTGCAGGGGCGGCGTATCCTCGCCGGAGCCGAGCAGGAACATCGCCGATTTCGAGGAGCGGCCGAACAGGCCGAAATCCTCCGAGCCGCGCTGCGGCGGCGTCTCGCCATGGGCGATGCCCTCATCGTCGAGCGCCCGGCGCAGATGCGCCACCGCCTCGGGATGGTTCTCGCAGTGATGGAAGACGTCGAAGTAGTCCATGGTTACCGATAGCCCGCCGGCTTCGGCCGCCTCGCGCGCCAGCGCCTCCGCCTCCCTGCAGAGCGCGCCCATCAGCGAATCGTTCAGGGTCCGCAGCGTCGCCCAGATCTCGGCCCGGCCGGGCGTGATGCCGAAGGCCTGCTCGCCCATGCTGGCATGGGTGACCGTGACGAGGCGGTAATTCGCATCGAGCGCCCCGCCCGGACCGAGCGCCGTCAACTCCGGCAGCAGACGGGCGAGCGCCTTCATCGGCGAGATCGCGTGTTCCGGCGTTGCGGCATGCGAGGTGCGGCCGCTCAGCACGATCTTGAGGCCGCGCGAGGCGCAGTTCGCGGCGCCCTCGGACAGGCGGATTGCGCCGAGCGGCATGCCCGGCTTGTTGTGCAGCGAGAAGGAGAAGTCCGGCGCGATCTCCTCGAACTTCGGGTCCGCGATGACGGCGGCGGCGCCCGCGCCGGTCTCCTCGGCCGGCTGGAACATCAGGATCGCCCTGCCCCGCTGCGGCCTCTGGCGCCCGAGCCCGCGCGAGAGCGCGGCAAGGATGGTCATGTGGCCGTCATGGCCGCAGAGATGGCCCTTGCCCGGCACCTGCGACGAATGCGGCACGCCTGAGAGGTCTTCGATCGGGAGCGCGTCGAGCTCGGCCCGGACCAGCACGGTCGGACCCGGCTCGCTGCCCTCATAGATCGCGGCGACGCCATGGCCGCCGATCCCGGTGCCGACCCGGTCGGGCGCGCTCGGCGCGAGGAAGCCGACGATGGCCTGCGCCGTCTCGCGCTCCTCGCCGGAGCGCTCGGGCGCGCGGTGCAGCGCATGCCGGAGCTCGATCAACTCGACCATGTCGGAATTGGTGAGAAACATGCTGGCGCTTCCTCGGATGATTTTGTCCGAGCTTCACCACTGCGCGCCGCATCGCAAGTGCCGGCAGCCGGATTTGTCGGGCGGCGGCCATGCGCTGCGGTCAAGTCATGCCGCCAGCAATCCCAGCGCCCGTTCGATGCGCGAGCAGCCGCCGCGCGCCCTGGCCCGGCGGTAGACCCGCTGCAGCTTGCCGCTGGCATAGGAGCTGACCACGATCGCGTGGACATAGCTCTTGCGAACCACCGCCGGTGTGTTGACCAGCCGCTCTGAGATGGCGCGCATGATGTCGGCGAGCTGGCGCTTACGGCCGCGCTCGCTGGTGGCGATGTCGGTCGCGAGCAGGAGTTCGGCCGCGGCCGCATTGGCGGCGAGCATCCGCAGATCCTTGCTCGACACCGGCAGGCCGGCGGCCTCGCGCAGATAGGCGTTGATCTCGGCGGCGCTGATCAATGCGACCGCGCCGTTCTCGTCGCGATACTGGAAGAGCCGCCGGCCCGGCAGCGTGGCAAGGCGCGTCAGGGCGCGGGCGAGCGGCGCGTCGTCGCGAGCGCAGGCGATGTCCTTGCCGCCCTTGCCGCGGAAGGACAGCGCGACATGGCTGCCGGTGACGGCGATATGGCGCTTGAGCAGGGTCGAGGCGCCATGGCTGCCATTGCTGCGGGCATAGACCTCGTTGCCGACGCGGATATGGCAGCGATCGATGATCGCGGCGGCGCAGGCCAGCGCCTTGGCACGCGAAAGTTCCCTGCCCTTCAGATCGGCGGCGATGCGCTCCCGCAGCCGGGGCAAGGCCTCGACCAACTGCGCCAGCCGCTTCAGCTTGCGGCGCTCGCGTACCT
>JAEXUU010000566.1 GCA_023452965.1 Pseudomonadota bacterium
GACGAGACCGGCCTGCCCGCCGTCGCCCGCATGCTGGCGAACCTGCCCGGCGATGCGCAAGGGCTCGCCTTGATCGAGGTCGCTGATGCTCAGGAGCAGCAGGCGCTCGAGGCCCCGGCCGGCGTCACCATCCGCTGGCTGCCTCGCGACCGGGCCAAGGCCGATGCGGCGCCGCAGCTGCTGGCGGCATTCGAGGCCCTGGACTGGGAGCAGGACGGACCAGGGAGCTATGTCTGGGCCGCGATGGAGCACGACACGTTCCGGCAGCTGCGCGTCGCCGCGCGCCAGCGGCTGCGCCCGAACCTCGACCAGCACCTGATCGTCAGCTACTGGCGCAACGGCCTTTCCGAGGAGCAGCACGCCCTGGAGAAGAAGGCGGCCGCCCGCGCCGCCTGAGCGCAAGCGTTGCCGGCCGACCACCTGCCTCAGAACGGGTTGACATAGTTGGTGATCGCGATCTGCCGCAGCAGGACCTTGCGGATGACATGCGCGGGCTTGACGTGCTCCGTGAAGATCGCGGCGTCGCCGGCCGCGCCTGCAGGAAGGGCGCTCGCGAAGCCCTGATCGTCGAGCCGAACGCGCACGATGAACGGCGCCGCATGCACCGCCGTCGGTGAGACAGCGAGGCCCGAGGTCTGCACCTGCCCGGTCGAGATCGCCTGCAGCACGCTCTCGACCTTGCCGGTCTGGACGGTGCCCGGCGTCCGCTTGAAGGTCAGCTCGACCGGCTGGCCCACGGCGAGATAGCGCGCATCGATCTGGTTGATCTCGACGCCGATGATGGTCGCCGAAGTGTCGATGAAGGCCATGACGGGCGACAAGGGCAGACTCGATACCCGCGCCCCCTTGCGCAAGGCGAGGTTGGTGACATAGCCGTCCGCCGGCGCACGCACCGTGGTCTTGTCGAGGTTCCATCTGGCGCCTTCGAGCTGCGCCCTCAGCTGATCGACCGAGGCCTGACGTTCCTCGACGTCGAAAGTCCTCCCCGTGCCATGCGTCTGCAGCTGGGTCATCTCGGCGAGACGGGTCTCCTGGAATCTGAGCTGTGCCTCGATGGCCTGGACCTGAGCCTCGAAAGGAACGGGGTCGATGCGGAACAGCACGTCGCCGGCCTTGACCGGGCTGTTGGCCTGGACCGGGACGTCGATCACCTCGCCGGCAACACTGGGGACGATCGCGACTGAGTTCCTGACGACGAGCGCAGGCCCCTGCGGCGCGCCCCAGTTCATCGGGATGAACAGGCCGATCAGCAGGAGCAGCAGGACGAGAACCGGCGAGACCTTCCAGAACAGGTTGAACGGAACGATTTTCAACTTCACCAGGATGAAGAGCAGCGCGAGATAGACGTTGAGCAGGACGACGATCATCGGGCCGCCTCCACCTTCCCGGCCGCGCGATCAGCCGGCTGTGGCACGTCGACATAGGCCCAGATCAGCACGATCGGCCACAGCACGAAGCCGAGGAACAGGGTCACCCAGCCGCCGATGCTCACCGCCTCGGCCCAGGGATGGCCCCGCCGCCTTGCAACCATGCCAGGCCACATCGCCATGAAGACGATGACGAAGACCGTGCTGGCGACCAGCACGATCAGGACGATCCAGGCGAAGATGTCGAGTCCACTCATGGGGGTCTCCTGAAACGGGTCAGGTCGAACAGACGGGATTGAGCGGCGGCAGCGGCGCGCGCGCTGCTGCCGGAGCCTCAGCCTGCTGGGAGCAGGCATTCACCGCGCTTGCCATCGCCTCGCCTTTCTCTGGCTCCCAGCCACTGCCGCCGCCGAACAGCGAGCTTTCGAGTTCGGCGACCAGCGGTCCCAGGCGAGCATCGGCACGCACGCGTTGGCGCTCCCCGGGCGACAGGCGCTCGAGCCAAACGCCGAGCGCGCGATAGGTCGCGGCCGGATCGCCGGCCCGCGCCTCCTGCACCAGAACACGGCGTGCGAAGGCTTCCGAACCCTGCCGGCGCTGCTGCCAGCCATGCCAGGCGGCGACCAGCCGGCGCCGGATGAAGATCGACGCCAGAACGATCAGGGCAACAGCAGCAACGACGGCGGCAATCAGCCCGAGACGCGGCGCTTTCGCTCCGCCGGCGGCATGGCTCGCGGGCGCGGCGACCGAGATCGTAAGGCCCGGCAGGCTTTCGGCCCGCGCCCGCTTGTCGGCAAGGCTCCACCAGGGCTGGGACAGGTCCGGCAGGACATAGCTGCCACCGCGCTCGAAGACATAGGTCGCCTTGTCGACGCGCTCCCCGTCGACGATGCCGCGATTGCTCTTATCCTCGACCGTCGGCGGGTCGACATAGACGCGCACGCCATCGGGCGCCGTGAAGCGGAACTCGGCCATGCCCAGCGCCGGCACGCCCGCCGCCTGCCGCCGGATCGTCCGGGTGATCGCGTCCCCCGCTTTGAAACGCGTACTGCCGGGATCGGGCGTCCAGCTCTCGCTGGCCGTCACCTTGTCGGCCGCGAGCACGGGGCCGGAAACATCGAGGCCGGCAGGGACGCCGACATCGATCCGTGTCGCCTCGCCCTTTGCCGAGCCCACCGGGTCGCCGCTGCGGTCGAGCAGCGTCACCTCGGGCGCCGGGATGGCGATCTGCCCGCCGCGCCGCGGAAAGACGGTGAACGCGAAGCTCTGGCCGACATAATCCTGGTCGGAAATGCGATCGCGCATCGTCGTCGCCTGCGTCTCGAAGCGCAGAATCTGGGCGCCGGCCGCTTCCGGAACCCGAACCAGCGGGGGATGCGGCATCTCGCCCGGGAACAGCACGTCGACATTGAGCTGCACGGGCTGGCCGATCACGACGCCCTCGGCCGGCACGACGCGGGTCCGCACCAGCGGTTGGCTCGCCGGCTGCTGCGCCATGGCAGGCCCAAAGATCGCGAGGGCGAACAGAGCGACGAGCCACCTCATGGCGTCTTCTCCGCCGGCGCTGCCTGGAGCTGATAGGCGAACTTGGCGCGCAGGAAGTCGGCAGGCCTGGTCTGCACCCGCTTGAGCCAGAGCGCGCGCACCGCCTCGTCCGACATCGGCTGGGCGGCCTCGACCGTCGTGTCCTCGCCGCCCTTCTTGTTCTTGTCGAACACCACCTCGTCGGGCTTGGCGGCGGTGTTGCCGGTCTCGCCGCCCTCGGTCTTCTTGCGCTCGCCGCGAATGCGGGCGATCTCGCGGTTGTTCAACGCCGCCTCCCAGCCGGGGCGCAACGCCAGCGCCCGATCATAGCGCTTCAGAGCGTCGTCATACTGGCCGAGCATGACCAGCGCATTGCCCTGATCGAACGCGCCCACCGCCGTATCGCGCGCGGCGAAGGCCTGCGCGGCCTCCTTGAATTCGCCGGCCCGAAACAGCGCGACGCCGCGCCAGAGCGGATCGTGGAACGCCTTTGCGGCGTCAGCCGCCCGGCCCTCGTCGATCAGGACGCGCCCCCGTTGATCGGGCGTCAGCCAGAGCGCCTGCCAGCCCAGGCGATGGAAGGCGAAAAGCAGCGCCAGGGCCGCTATGCCCGCGATCACCGCATAGGGCGAGCTTGCGAATGCGCGCCTCATGGCAGCACCCATCCGCGCCTGAACCAGAGCAGCGCCAGGAGTGCGATCAGCGGCGTCAGCCAGTAGCCGGCCTCGCGCCAGTGCTGGCCCTCGCCCGCGACGCTTCCCAGCTGATCGGCGCGGTCGAGCCGCCGCACGATCTCGGTGACATCGGCCTGATCGACCGTCGTCTCGACCAGGGTCGCATCCAAGGCCTTGGCGATCTCAGGCAGGCCGCCGGCTTCCGACCCCGGCGCCAGCAGCGACAGGATCGTCACCGCGCTCCCGCCGCCGGAGTGCCCGGCCATCGCCTGCGGCGTCGCGGCATCCGCCATGACCAGCACCGAGCCGGCATCGTCCATGCCTGCGAGCACCCGCCTCGCCAGCGCCAGCGCCCCGGCGAGATCGTCGCCCTCGCGCGGCATGATCTCCGGCGACAGGGATTTTGCGAGATCGAGCACGACCGCGCTGTCCGGCGTCGGCGGCAGGACGAGGTGGGACGAGCCGGAATAGGCGATCAGGCTCGCCGCCGCCCCTTCGCGCGCCGCCAGAATGTCGGCCAGCTTCTGGCGGGCGCGGTCGAGCCTCGTCGGCGCGAGGTCTTGCGTCAGCATGGACGGCGTGACCTTCAGCACGATGGCGACGGGCGGCTTGGCCTGCGCGAAGGGCGATGGCTCGCGCTGCCAGGCAGGACCCGCAACAGCGATCGTCACCAGCAGCCAGGCCAGCGCGAGTGCATTGGCCGGGGAGACGATCGCCGGCCGCGTCTCCCCATCCACGAGATGCGGCAGCAAGGCCGGATCGATGACGCGGCGCCACTTCACCAGCATGTCGGCAC
>JAEXUU010000056.1 GCA_023452965.1 Pseudomonadota bacterium
GAACGGCAGGCGGGCTCTCTCCCTTCGCGACGGAACTGGTCTCGTTGCTGCCGCGCCTGCGTCGCTACGCGATGACGCTGACGCGCTCGGCCAGCGAGGCGGACGATCTCGCGCAGGCGAGCTGCGAGCGGGCGCTGAAGGCGCAGGCGCAGTTTCAGGAGGGTACCAGGCTCGATGCCTGGCTGTTCAGCATCGCCCGCAATCTCTGGATCGATGCGCTGCGCAAGCGCCAGCGCGAGGGGCGTACCGAGGAAATCGATGCCCATCTCGATCTGCCCGGCGAGGATGGGCGGCAGGTGAACGAGGTCGCGCTGACCGTCGATTCCGTCCAGCAGGCGCTGGCGCAGATGCCCGAGGAGCATCGCCGGCTGCTGATGCTGATCTGCGTCGAGGGCTGCAGCTATCGCGACGCCTCGGAGCAACTGGCGATCCCGATAGGCACGGTAATGAGCCGCTTGTCGCGGGCGCGGCAGGGTCTGGCGGCAAGACTGGGAATGGAAGCGAAATGACGAAGCCCGAAGTCTCCGACGAGATGCTGATCGCCCTGGCCGATGGCGAACTTTCCGCCGGCGAGGCCGAGCGGCTGCATGCGCTGGTCACCGCCGATCCAGACCTGGCCGAGCGCTTCGCCATCCTCGCCGAGACGCGCTTCCTGCTCGAAGCCGAGGGCGAGCCGGAGCCGGTGCCGGAGCGGCTCCTGGCCGCGATCGCCGCCGCCGATGCCCGCCCCGCGCCCGTCCAGCCGCAGCTGACGGTGATCGCCGGCGGTGCCGCGGACAAGCCGGCTGCCGTGCCGCGCGCCAGCGTTCGCCGGGCCGGCTGGCGCCTGCCGCTGGCGGCGAGCTTCCTCTTGGTGGCGGGGGGCGTCGCCGGCTATCTCGCCGGGCGCGGGGGGCAAGGAACGCCCGGCATCGCGGTCGCCGGTCTCGACCGGGCCGCAATCAGCGCGGCACTCGACATGGTGGCGAGCGGCAGCGCGGTCGCTCTGCCAGCCGGGAACCTTCGCATCATCGCCTCGCACAAGCTCGCCGATGGCCGCCTTTGCCGGGAGTACACGGTCACCGGCGCCGGCGAGGGTGCGCCGGGCTGGAACGGGATCGACTGCCGGGACGCGCAGGGCTGGCACACCGAGTTCGTCGCAGCGACCCCGCCGGAGACCGCAGGCTACAAGCCGGCGAGCAGCGGCGCGCTGGCCGAGGCCTTCCTGCTCGATCGCGGCGCGGAAGGCCCCCTCGACCCGGCGGCCGAACAGGGGCTGTTGAGAGGGACGAGGTAACCGGCCTCCCTGCGGACGCGGCGGGCGTCAGCGCTCCTTCGCCGCCAGCCCTGCGACATCGGCGATGATGCCGTCGAGCGCGAAGTCCTTCGGCGTATAGACCCGGGCGACGCCCATATTGCGCAGAGCGTTCTCGTCGTCCGGCGGGATGATGCCGCCGACCACGACGGGCACGTCCATGCCGGCGACGCGCAGGCGGGCGGTGACGTCGCGCACCAGCGGCAGATGCGAGCCGGAGAGGATGGAGAGCCCGATGATGTCGGCCTCGGTCTCCTTGGCCTGCGTCACGATCTCCTCGGGCGTCTGGCGGATGCCGCCATAGGAGACCTGCATGCCGGCGTCGCGGGCGCGCACCGCGATCTGCTCGGCGCCGTTCGAATGGCCGTCGAGGCCGGGCTTGCCGACCAGGAAGCGCGGCGTGCGGCCGAGCTTCTCGGTGGCGCGGGCGACGGCGGCTTTCACGGTGGCGAGGCCGGCATCGTCGCCGAGCTTGGTGGTGTCGACGCCGGTCGGGGCGCGGTACTCACCGAAGATCTCGCGCAGGGTCTGCGCCCATTCGCCTGTGGTGACGCCGGCCTTGGCGCAGGCGATCGAGGCCGGCATGACGTTGCGGGCTTCCTTGGCGGCGCTCGCCAGTTCGGAGAGCGCGGCCTCCGCCGCCTTGCCGTCACGTGCGGCGCGCCAGGCCTTCAGCCGGCCGACCGCCTCGATCTCGACCGAGTCCGGAACGGTGACGACATTGCCTTCGCCGGCCGAGAGCGGCGAGGGCTCGCTGTTGGTGAACTTGTTGACGCCGACGACGATCTGCTCGCCGCGCTCGATCGCCTCGATCCGGCGCGCGCCGTTCTCGACCAGCGCCTGCATCACGAAGCCGGTCTCGATCGCAGCCAGCGCCCCGCCCATGGCGTCGATCTTTGCCAGCTCCTCGAGCGCAGCGGCCTTGAGCTCGGCGACCTTGCTGTCGATCACGGTCGAGCCGTCGAAGATATCGCCGAATTCGAGCAGATCGGTCTCGTAGGCCAGGCCCTGCTGCATGCGCAGCGCCCATTGCTGGTCGAAGGGCCGCGGCAGGCCGAGCGCCTCGTTCCAGGCCGGGAGCTGGACGGCGCGGGCGCGGGCCTTCTTCGAGAGCGTCACCGCCAACATCTCGATCAGGATGCGGTAGACATTGTTCTCGGCCTGCGGCTCGGTCAGCCCCAGCGAATTGACCTGCACGCCATAGCGGAAGCGGCGATGCTGCTCCTCGGTGACGCCATAGCGGCCGAGCGTGATCTCGTCCCAGAGCTCGACGAAGCTGCGCATCTTGCAGAGCGCGGTGACGAAGCGCATGCCGGCATTGACGAAGAACGAGATGCGCCCGACGACGCTGCCGAACTCCTCCGCCGAGACCTCCGGCCGGGCCTTGATCGAGTCGAGCAGGGCGATCGCGGTCGCGAGCGCGAAGGAGAGTTCCTGCACCGGCGAGGCGCCGGCCTCCTGCAGATGGTAGGAGCAGACATTGGTCGGGTTCCATTTCGGCAGCTCGCGGGCCGTAAACACGACGATGTCGGTGGTCAGCGCCATGGAGGGGCGCGGCGGGAAGACATAGGTCCCGCGGGAGAGGTATTCCTTGACGAGGTCGTTCTGGGTCGTGCCCTGCAAAGCCGGGCGCGGGGCGCCCTGCTCGTCGGCGACGGCGATATAGAGCGAGAGCAGCCAGGCCGCCGTCGCGTTGATCGTCATCGAGGTGTTCATCTGCGCCAGCGGGATCTCAGCGAACAGGGTCCGCATGTCGCCGAGATGCGTCACGGGCACGCCGACCTTGCCGACCTCGCCGCGCGAGAGGACATGATCGGGGTCGTAGCCGGTCTGGGTCGGCAGGTCGAAGGCGACGGAAAGCCCGGTCTGGCCCTTGGCGAGATTGGTCCGGTAGAGCTTGTTGGATTCGGCGGCGTCGGAATGGCCGGCATAGGTCCGGAAGATCCAGGGCTTGTCGCGCTGGGTCTGGTTCCGAAGCGGATCGATCGCGTTCATGGTCGCTCCCTGCCGTGCCGTCTTTGAGCTCGTGCAAACTGATTGTTGCACTGCAGCGAAGATAACGCCAGTGGGGGCGAAAGGTCGTCTCAGACCTTGGGATGAGGGGCGCGGCTGGCGCTCGGGATGAGCTGGGACCTTGCCTCGACGTCATGCTCGCCCTTGTGGCGAGCATCCACGTCTTGAGTGCCGTCTTCGACTGCCGGAGACGTGGATGATCGGGACAAGCCCGACCATGACGTTAGAAGGTGCGCGGATGCTACTCCGCCAGTTCGCGCATCACCTTGATCAGGTCGGATTTGCCCTCGAAGCCGATGCCCGGCAGCTCCGGCATGACGATATGGCTGTCCTCGACCCGAACCGAGTCGGGGAAGCCGCCATAGGGCTGGAACAGGTCGGGATAGCTCTCATTGCCGCCGAGGCCGAGGCCGGCGGCGATGTTGAGCGACATCTGGTGGCCGCCATGCGGGATGCAGCGGTCCCAGCCCCAGCCGGCGACCTTCAGCGCGGCGAGCGTGCGCTGGTACTCGCAGAGCCCGTAGGAGAGGGCGCAGTCGAATTGCAGCCAGTCGCGATCCGGCCGCATGCCGCCATAGCGCAGCAGGTTGCGGGCGTCCTGATGGCTGAAGAGGTTCTCGCCTGTCGCCATCGGGCCGGGATAGAACTCGGCGAGGGCAGCCTGGAGGGCGTAATCGAGCGGGTCGCCCGCCTCCTCGTACCAGAACAGCGGATAGTCGCGCGTCGCCTTGGCATAGGCGATGGCGGTTTCCAGATCGAAGCGGCCATTCGCGTCGACGGCGAGCTGAGCATCCTTGCCGATCTCGGCCAGCACCGCCTCGATGCGCCGCCGATCCTCGGCGAGCGGGGCGCCGCCGATCTTCATCTTCACGACGCGGTAGCCGCGATCGAGATAGGAGCGCATCTCGGCGCGCAGCTGGGCGTCGTCCTTGCCGGGATAATAGTAGCCGCCGGCGGCGTAGACGAAGACCTTCGGGTCGGCCTCACGGCCATGGCGCTCGGCGAGCAGGTGGAAGAGCGGCTTGCCGGCGATCTTGGCGGTGGCGTCCCAGATCGCCATGTCGAGCGTGCCGACGGCGACCGAGCGCGCGCCATGGCCGCCCGGCTTCTCGTTCTTCATCATCGCCGCCCAGCAGCGATCGGGATCGAGATTGTCGCCGGCTTCATCGAGCAGGTCGCGCCAGTCCGCGTCCAAAAGGCGCGGCGCGAAGCGCTCGCGGATCAGTCCGCCCTGGCCGTAGCGGCCGTTCGAGTTGAAGCCGTAGCCGACGACGCGGCTGCCGTCGCGGACGACGTCGGTGACAACGGCGACGAGGCTCGTCGTCATCTTCGAGAAATCGATATAGGCATTGCGGATCGGCGAGGCGATCGGTTGCGTGATCTCGCGGACGTCGACGATGCGCATGGTCTTCTGCTCCCCTTTTCCGCGCTTATGCCCCGGCCGGCCGCCGCTGGCCACTGCCGGGCCGGGGCGGCGCCATGCGCCCGGGGTGGTTTCCCGGGAGCGGGCGGCTCTGTAGGGTCGCCTCGATCATCCGCAGCCCGCTATCCGCAGTCGCAGTGAGAAGCATGTCCCAATCC
>JAEXUU010000060.1 GCA_023452965.1 Pseudomonadota bacterium
CGCGCCGGGCTTCAACAGGAAGGTCCACGACAGCGGCCGCCGCGGCTCCGGCGATGCTGGCCGAGAGGGCAAGCGACCCAGGCTCGAAAGCTTTGTCGCTGCGCAGGGCATCCTTCACCTTGCTCGCCACGCGGTCCGCCACGTTTGCACGCCCGACGCTGCTCCGTTGCATCTGGGAACTGGCCATGGATCACACTCCAACACTTCATGATCGATATAGGCCGGAATTCCCCATTTATCCAGTTTGTCCAATCTGTACTATACGCGTCAAAAGCCCATCGTCACGATTGCGCCGAGGTCGTGATCACATCCGCTGGTTCGCTGGCTTCTCTTTCTCCGGTTCCTCGCCCTCGATCGGCCGGGTGTTGATGCTGGTGTCCTGCTGATGCTTCAGCTCCTGCAGGCGTTCGCCCTGTGCAAGATTAGGATCGAGCCATTCATTTGGGTTCTCCGCCAACGCGCGTGCAGCCTCGGCCGCGGCCTGAGCCTCGCGGCGCTCGCGCAACGCAATCGCCTCGGCATGGTGAGTGGCGGCGCGGTCCTCGGCCACCTCCCGCAGCGAGGCAGGATCGATTGCACCGGAACTCTCTTCCCGGTTCTGCTCGGCGATCGACCGATCGCGTATGGCCTCAGCCCGTTCGGCCTCGCGCAGTTCAGCCGCCTCGATCTCGCGGGCGCGTGCGATCAGCGCGTCGGCCTGCGGTCCGAAGAGCTGTCGCACCTCATCCTCGGACATGTGTGTCTGCCCGCTCTCTTGGTTAGCCTTGAGGTCCGTCTGGATTGCCAGCTTCTCCATGGTCGCGGCGGTTCGGCGCAGGAACTCCAATTTCGTTGCACCATCCATGACGCCGGCGGCAATCGCCACGGCGTCGTTGATGTCCTTCAGGTTTTCCCGCATCTCGGCGGCGGTCGCGTCAGCCATGCTGGATGCCTTTCGGTACGCGTTGAGCCAGACCAGAACCTTACCCGAAGCGAGGCTTTGCGTCAGCCGCGCAATATATTGAGCCGCAGTCGGATGGCGCGGCTGCGCCTGAGCGACCGCCTGCCAATCTCGCAGCCCTTCTTCCGTGGCGGCGAGCTGTCGCCTCGTTTCCGGTAACCGAACCGGATTGATCCTGGCTCGCTGAATGCGCTGCCGAGCATTCTCGACGACATGCGGATTGGCCTTCGCATAGGCTTGGTCCTGTGCCTCCCTCCCCGCGCGCGGCCGTTCGGCGACGGCGACGATCGCCTTGTCGCGCGGGCCATAGCTCTGCGACGACGCCCGGTAGGCGGCCGAGGTGGCGACGATCTTGAGGCCTTGCTGCTGAGCATGGGCCGCATAGACCTCACGCCAGCTCCGGAGGTCCGCCGGGCCCGGTCGTAGTCTCTGCCCGTCCTCGCCCTTTATCGCGACGATGACGTGGACATGCATATGCCCGTCCGCTTCCTTATCGTCGTGAAGCGCGAAAGCGAATTTATGCTCTCGGAACTGCTCGTGGAGAAAGCCGCGCGCCGCCCGAACCAATGCCTCCTTGTCCTCGCCGGCCTTCGCCGAGAGGATCATGTGCATGGTATCGCGTGGCGAAAAGGAATGGAGCGCCCTGCTCCAAGCCTGGGCCGTAGCGCGCACCTGCGGCTCAGTCGCAATCGCCTCGCCGTCTTCGTTTTTCGCCGCGCCGCCGTGAGTCAGCCGGGAGAGTTGATAGATCACTCCGGCCTTGCCGTGGCTGGCCTTGCCAACCGGAACCACATCGACGGCCGCGGCGGCAATACCGATCGCGGCTTCGACACGCACAGCGATGATCCGTCGGGTGGGGGCGCTGAACTTGGGATCTCCCTGCACCCGCACATCGGAGAGATGGAAACGGTGGCGCACTTTCTCATCACCGTCCTCGCCGTGGACAACGCTATGACCGGCCATCGTCGCCACGACGCGGGCTGAAACCGTGCCGTCATCGTGCCGATCGATCCTGTGCGCGTAACGATGGCCTGCGAAGGCGGCCTCGGCCGCGCGGGTCAGGCGGTCCACATCCTTCTCGCCCGCCACGGTCAGCCGGAACATCGCGACATCGTCGCTTTCGCGCCTCTTGTCGAAGTCGCGCGCCCATAGCTTCATTTCAGCGGCGACCGCCTCCTGCGTCGCGAGAATTCTCCCGTCATGAGCTTCTAGTGCGGCCTGGTCTCGCTGAATGTACTGGCCAATGGCCGTGGCCCGCGCGACGCCATGACCGTAAGAGATCACCTTCAGTACCGCCGGCTGGTAACCAGCCGCGAGCAGGCCGGCCGGGGTCGCGGCGCCTGCCCCTGGCACGAGGCGCGAGGCCCTTGCTGCGCCGGCAATCCGCCGCGCCGCTTTCCCATCCGGAGGATCCTCCATTTTGAAACGTGACGCGATGGGACGCGCAGGCGTGCCATCGCCACCGGGCAGGCCCTGAGCCTTCCGCACTCCGGAGAACCCGCGCGCGGTGTAATCTCCCTCCCCCACTCTGTGCTGGCGCCGAGCACGGTTCTCGGCCTCTGCTGCGAGGCGTGCGCGCATCCGCATCGCCATGTCGTGTAAGACAGCCTGGCCGAGACTCATGCCTCGATCCCCGGAAGGTGCGCGGCGCGGCGGAGCTTCAGACCGTGCGCCACGGTCATCGCCGTCAGCTCATGGTCGATCGCGCTCACCCGCTCGTCCAGGATTTCCCAGATTGGCAGCGACGCTTCCATCGCGATGGCACGGCCGGCATGGATCGCGTGAACGAGTTGCGACAAGTTCCGGCCGACCATCCGGACCTGCGATGCGAGTGCGGCGACTGTTCGAGAGTTCTCGGCCGAGAGCGCAGGACCGACATCAAGGCTCGCCTGAATCAAACGCCGAAGTGTCTCTGAACGGCTCAAGCCAAAAGCGCGGGACGCCTCATCGAGCCATGCACTCACCTCGGGCGTGAGATCGACACGGGCTCGCTTACGGTTCTCGGCTCTGGTCCTGGTCGCTGACATGAAAGCTCCCTTGATCGGGGACACTCGCCGGCACAGCCGGCCCAGGTCGCCGCAGTGCGATCTGCTCATCAATTTGGACCCAAATTGAGTATCTTGTCAATGAAATATTCAAGACAACTGCTGAATCGATAGCAACATCATCTCATAATTCGATCATCGTTTCATTCCTTCATTCGAGTATCGCAACTATGTTCATTTCTTCATCTATCAATTTGATCATCACCAGCACGTCTCATCTCGTCATTCCCTCATCGTATCAGTTTTTCATCGCTTCATCGTCGGATTGCGAGCGGCCGCTCTTTCGGATTCTTGCTTGATATATTGAGCGAATGACGTCATTGCAGAATGGTCGAATGACTCAAGTCGATCGAAGGGAACCAGCAGGTGAACGAACCTGAAAGCGATGCCCTACAGGTCACCGTCGCCTCCCCCAAAGGCGGGGCGGGAAAAACGATGACCACAATCCTGCTCGCCGGGGAGTTCGCTGCGGCCGGACACCAGGTCCTCATCGTCGACACGGACCCGCAGGAATCGGCATCGCGCTGGTATCGCAACAGCAAGAAGATCGGCTTTGCGCTGCGCAATATCGCCTTGGCATCGGTGACCGATGTCGGCGCTCTCGGCGAGACGCTCAAGAATGCGCGGCACTACTCGCTCATCCTTGTCGACATTCAGGGAACCGCGAGCGCGGCGATGGGCGCAGCGGTGGCCTATGCAGATTTCGTCGTGATCCCGACCCGCCCCCATGTCTTCGATGTCGATGGTTCACTGGCACTGATCCGCCAGATCGAATTGCTCGGAGGTCGGCACCGGTCGATTCCGTATGGCGTATTGATGAACGGCGTGTCGGGCATCGACAAAAACACCATGGCGTTCAAGACCGCGCTCGCACAATTGACGAAAGCCGAGGTTCAGCTCTTCGACAGCTTCTTGTCGCAGCGCCCGACTTTCGCAGCCATCGCGACGGCCGGGACGCTCTATGAGGTCGATGGCGACACCAGCCCTATCAAGGATGCGCGGGATCAGACGAACGCCGTCGCGGCCGAAATCATCAACCGATTAGGGAGTGCGCGCTGATGGCCGAGGACACCGACAATACGGTTCCCGCCGCTGTGAACAGACTGCCATCCTTGCCAAAGAAACGAGCTTCCGGTCCGTTCCAAAGGCTCCAGGAACTGACAGAGATCAGCGATCCTCCCCAGGATTTGCGACTTCAGGCGCAACGCGATGCGCACAGCCGCGATGCCGGGACGACTTCTGTCGATCCCGTCAGGGATTCCAGCATCGACACGACCCCACCGACCGAGGCGGGACGCCGCCGCGAGGGACCAGCGGCCTCCCGGCCGGAGCCGCTTCAAAAGGCTGAGCACATGGTCCTGCAAACGACGGTCGCCATCGACAAGGCGCAGGCCTTCAAAATGCACTGCATCAGGAACCGGACGACCGTTCGCGAAGAATTGCGTCGGCTCGTCGATCAGGTGGTCTCCGCCGAGTTGACCGGGCGCTGAGGGGCACATCTTCAGCGTCGTTATTGCCTCTCATCGATCCGCGATGGCTGCCGCCTGCGCAGGTCCAATGTCGGATGCGGGAACTGCCTTCAGGGGTCAGATTGCCGCCAAATTCCGGTGGATAGGGGTTGAAGCGGCGGATATCGGGCTTCCGTCTGGATATCGTTCCGATGTGATGGCTATCGTCGTTATAACTCAACAGGGAGCCCAGTCACCATGGCCACGACGAATGAGATCGCCGACGCGATCGCCAGCGAGCATGGCCTGACCAAGACCCAGGCGAAAGCCGTCGTCGAC
>JAEXUU010000061.1 GCA_023452965.1 Pseudomonadota bacterium
TGCGGGAACAGCGCATAGTTCTGGAAGACCATGCCGATCTCGCGCTTGTGCGGCGCAAGGCGGACGACCTCGCGCTCGCCGAAGCGGATCGAACCCTTGTCGGGCCGCAGGAAACCGGCGATCGCCATCAACAGCGTCGTCTTGCCCGAGCCGGAGGGGCCGAGCAGGGTCAGGAACTCGCCCGGCCGGACATCGAGATCGATCTCGTCCAGCACGGGCACCGCGCCGTAGGCCTTGCTCAGCCGCCGGACCGCGATGGGCAGGGCCGTCGCGGAACCCGGGTCCGAGGCGGCCGCATCGCGCGGCCGCTCGTGGTCGCCGGCCAGTCTCATTCGGTCAGCATGTTCTGGTAGGCGGAGGAGGCCTGCGCCTCGAACTTGATGTACCAGTCGAGGTCCACCGGCAGCTGCTTGCCGGCATTGTCCGGATGGGACGGCAGCGTCTTGGCGAAGGCCGCGTCGATCGCGCCGCCCTCATAGGCTTTCTTGTTGGTCGGGCCGTAGGTGATGTATTTCGTGAACTCGGCCTGGTATTGCGGCTTGCTGATCTCGGCGAGGAACTTCATCGCCAGATCCTTGTTCGGCGCGCCCTTGGCGATCGCGAAGCAATCATAGTCGAGCAGGCCCTGGTTGAAGGTATAGGCGACCTTGGCGCCGTCCTTGGCGGCGACGTCGAAGCGGCCGTTCCAGCCGGTGATCATGTCGACCTCGCCGTCCTTCATCAGCTGGGCATGCTGCGCGCCCGAGCTCCACCAGACCGCGATATGCGGCTTCAATTCGCGGATCTTCTTGATTGCGCGCTCAATGCCGCCGGGCTGCGAGAGAACCTCATAGACCTTGTTGGCGGGAACGCCGTCGGCCATCAGCGCCGGCTCCAGCGCGCCGGCCACGCCCTTGCGATAGGAGCGCTTGCCCGGGAATTTCTTGACGTCCCAGAAATCGGCCCAGCTCTGAGGGCCGTTCTGGCCGTAGGTCTTGGTGTTCCAGGCGAGCACGGTCGAGAACACGTCGCCACCGACGCAATAATCCTGCGCCGTGCCGGGCAGGAAGTTCGAGGTATCGATGACCTTGTAGTCGAGCTTCTCGAGGATGCCCTCGGCACCGGCGCGGGCAGCGCTGCCGGAGCCGCTGGCGACCACGTCCCAGGTCACGGCGCCGGCCTTCACCTTGAGGCGCAGGTCCGCGATGCTGGTATAGGTCTCCTCCTTGACCTTGATGCCCAAGGCCTTCGCGGCGGGCTGGAAGAGCGCCTTGCTCTGGCCCTCCTGATAGGAGCCGCCGAAGGAGACGACGGTCAGTTCCTGCGCCCAGGCGGGCGCAGCGCTCAACAGGCCCAGGCCCATGACGAGGGCAAGGGCCGTTTTCGTCGGCGTGATCGGCTGGCGCGGCATGTGTCTGTTCTCCCGTTTGAACGATGCGTTCCCCAAAGATGAGCGCGCGGTTGGCCGATCAACGGCGTCCGCACGTCTCGCCTCATGCAGGGTCCGGCGAAATTGGTCTGGCCATAAGGTCCACTCTGAGAATTCGGGGCGACCACTTTATCGCGTCAGCGGGCCAAACGATCGCGCCAGCTGTAGTAGAGGACGGACGGCGCGAGGAACCAGGGATTGCCGCTGTAGAAGGGTCGCGTCTGGAAGGGCAGGCCGTCGAAGGCCGTCTTGCCCTCGGCGAGGCCGAGCACCTGCTGGCCGAGCCGCATGCCGAGATAGCTCGCAATGCCGACGCCGGAACCGCAATAGCCCATGGCGTAATGCATGCCCTCGTGCCGGCCGATATGCATCAGCTCGTCGAAGCTATAGGCGACGAGGCCGCACCAGGAATGGCTGATCTTGCGGCCTGCTAGTTCCGGGAAAATCCGGCTCATCGCGGCATGGAGCAGCGGCCCGCTGCGGCGCGGATCGGTCTCGCTCAGCGAGACGCGGCCGCCGAACAGGATGCGCCGCCGGTCGGGCGAGGCGCGGTAGTAATAGACCACCTTGCGGGTGTCGCTGACGATGCGGTTCTTCGGGATCAGCCTGTCGACCAGTTCCGGCTCCAGCGCCTCGGTTGCGATGACATAGCTGCCGATCGGGATGACACGGCGGCGCAGCCAAGCCGTCAGCGGGCCGGTATAGCCGTTGGTGGCGATGACGATATCGCGGGTGCGGATCGTGCCGCGCGGGGTCTGGACGAGGAAATCCTGCCCGATGCGCTCGATGCCCGTCGCCGGGCAATACGGGACAAGCTCGGCGCCGGCCGCGACGACGCGCTGCAACAGGCCCTGATGGTAGCGGGCCGGGTTGATCGAGGCATGGCTCTCGTAGACGACGCCGCCATGATAGAGATCGGAGCCGATCTCCGTACGCTGCTCGGAGCGCGGCACGACATGGCAGGCGACCTCCAGCCCTTTCGGCTGGGTTCCGACGCTACGGGCCAGCTCCTCATATTTGCCGGGTGCATGCGCCGCATGGAAGCGACCGACGACGCCGAAATCGCAATCGATCCCCACGTCCCGGACGAAATCGCCGATATAGCGAAGGGAATTCCGGCCCTC
>JAEXUU010000054.1 GCA_023452965.1 Pseudomonadota bacterium
GACGAGCAGACCCGCTCGCTGAAGGAGCATATCGCCCGCTTCAGCTTCCGCGAGGGGCATGCGGTCGAACATGAGCATGCGCGCGCCGCCTGACCGGCCGGCAGCAACCTAGCCCCACATGACGGCCCCCGCCCTTGGGGGGGGCCGTTCTGCTTTGTCGCACCGTCTTGCCGGCCCGCACGCGCCTCATTATCTGGAATCATTCTAAACAAGGATCGGACCATGCTTTCTTCGCTCCTGCCGGCCGGACTCGGCGGCCGCCGTCGTTTCGACAGCCTGTCCGAGCGCGAGGTGCTGGCGCTCGCGATCTCGGCGGAGGAGGAGGACGGGCGGATCTACGCGACCTATGCGGAGACGCTGCGCCAGGCCTACCCTGCCTCCGCCGCGGTGTTCGACGGCATGGCGGCGGAGGAGGACGGGCATCGCCAGCGCCTGATCGAGGAGTACCGCCGGCGCTTCGGCGATGTCGTGGTGCCGATCCGCCGCGAGCACGTCGCCGATTTCTACGTCCGCAAGCCGGTCTGGCTGGTCGAGAATCTCGGGCTCGCGCGGATCCGCGAGGAGGCGGCGGCGATGGAGCGCCAGGCCCGCGACTTCTATGTCGCGGCAGCGAGCCGCTGTAGCGATGCACAGACCAGGGCGCTGCTCGGCGACCTCGCCGCGGCCGAGGCCCGCCATGAGCGGCGCGCCGGCTCGCTCGCCGACGAGCACCTCGCATCTGAGCCGAAAGCGGAGGAGGATGCGGCGGCGCACCGGCAGTTCCTGCTGACCTGGGTCCAGCCCGGTCTCGCCGGGCTGATGGACGGGTCGGTCTCGACGCTGGCGCCGATCTTCGCGACGGCCTTCGCGACGCAGAACCCGTGGACCACCTTCCTGGTCGGGCTCTCGGCCTCGATAGGCGCCGGCATCTCGATGGGTTTCACGGAAGCCGCCCATGACGACGGCAAGCTCTCGGGGCGGGGCTCGCCCTGGAAACGTGGCCTCGCCTCCGGTGTGATGACGACGCTCGGCGGGCTCGGCCACGCCTTGCCCTATCTGATCCCGTCCTTCTGGACGGCGACCGCGATCGCGCTCGTCATCGTCTTCATCGAGCTCTGGGCGATCGTCTGGATCCAGAACCGCTATATGGAGACGCCGTTCGCCCGCGCCACCTTCCAGGTCGTGCTCGGCGGGGCGCTCGTTCTCGCCGCCGGTATCCTGATCGGCGGGGCGTGAGGCCAGTGCCAATGCTCCGGCGAAGAGCGAGGCCGCCAATCTGCCTCCGGCAGGCCGCTCGGCAATCTAACCCGTTGCATCCGCAGCGGGGCGAATGCTAGGCCTGCCGCGGGCCGGTAGCTCAATGGTTAGAGCTCGCTGCTCATAACAGCGCCGGTGCCGGTTCGAGTCCGGCCCGGCCCACCAACCTCTCTGCAGATCAGCGCCTTCGGGCTGTCAGCGGATGTCGTTTCCGGGGGCAGCGCTCAGTTGCCGCGAGGCGTCAGGCCGTTCAGCGCCAGCGTGACGTGCTCGCGGATGAACTCCGCCGTCAGCGGCTGGTGCCCGACGAGCAGCCGGTAATAGAGCGGCGCATAGAGCATATCGAGGATGACATCGGGATCGGCCTCGCGGATCAGGCCGGCGGCGATCGCCGCTCGCACGATCTCGGCGCCCTGCTGGCGCCGGGCGAGCACATAGCCCTCGCGAAAGGCCTGGGCGATCTCGGGATCGGACTGCCCTTCGGCGATGAGGGCGCGGACCATGTTGCCGATCGGGCCGTGGAATTCCTCGGCCATGCGGTGCAGCCGGTCGAAGACGCTCGTCATGTCGAGCTGCTCCGGATAGGGCAGGGCATTGCTCGCCTCGCGCAGAAAGGCCGACATGATCACGGCGGCGCGGTTCGGCCACCATTTGTAGATCGTCGCCTTGCTGACCTTGGCGCGTTGGGCGATCGCCTCCACGGTTGCGGCCTGCAGGCCCTCCGTCGCCAGCAGGTCATAGGCCGCCGCCAGCACCGCGTTCTCGGCTGCGGCGCTGCGCTTGCGGCCGCGGGTTCCGGCGGACTGCGTCATGCTCTCAGGTCCTTTCCCACTGTCACGGCTATTTACAATACTGAACGTTTAGTTTTTAAATGGCGACAATCAAGTGCCGCCGGGCGCGCCGCACAGTTCCGGTTCCGCCGAAGCCATGCCGCGCGCCGCCGGCTGCGCGATTCACCGGCAAAGAACGCACAGCGCCCGCTCTCCGGCGGGCGTTGCTCTGCGGCCCATGCCGGCCCGTATTTATCGAGGACGGACATGACATTGGCGGCGCAAGATTCTTCCAAAGCAGGGCCGAACGAAGCCGTCGAACTGGTCATCTCCGCCTTGGCTGAGCGCTTCGGCGAGCAGGTCACGCGCAACAGCGTCATCCGCGAGCAGCACGCCAACGCGACCTCCTGGCATCCGCTTGAAGTGCCCGACGCGGTCTTCTTCGCGCGCTCGACCGAAGATGTCGTCGCCGTCGTGAAGCTCTGCGCGGCGCATAAGGTGCCGCTCATCCCTTTCGGCACCGGCACCTCGCTCGAGGCCGGCGTCAATGCACCATTCGGCGGGATCTCGCTCGACCTGAGCCAGATGAACGCCGTCCTCGCCGTTCACGAGGAGGACATGGACTGCGTCGTCCAGGCCGGCGTGACCCGCAAGGCCCTGAACGCGCATCTGCGCGCCACCGGCCTGCATTTCCCGATCGATCCGGGTGCCGACGCCTCGCTCGGCGGGATGGCTTCGACCCGCGCCTCCGGCACGACTGCCGTGCGCTACGGCACGATGAAGGACAATATCCTCGGTCTCACCGTGGTGATGCCGGACGGCGCCGTCTGCAAGACGGGCACGCGGGCGCGCAAATCCTCGGCCGGCTATGATATGACTCGCCTGTTCATCGGTGCCGAAGGGACGCTCGGGGTGATCACCGAGCTGACGGTCAAGCTGCATGGCATCCCGCCGGCTATCGTCGCGGCCGTCTGTCCCTTTCCCGATCTGGCCTCGGCCTGCAATGCGGTGATCGCCAGCATTCGCTACGGGCTGCAGCCCGGCCGCATCGAACTGGCCGATGCCTTGCAGATCCGCGCCTGCAACGCCTATTCGAAGCTCACCATGACCGAGACGCCGCCGCTGTTCGTCGAATTCTCGGGCCTCGAAGCGGCGGTGCAGGAGCAGGTCGAGATCTTCGGGCAGATCGCCGGGGAATACGGCTGCCAGTCCTATCAATACGCCTCGACCCAGGATGAGCGGAACGCGCTCTGGACCGCGCGGCACGATGTCTACTGGGCGTGCCTGCAGTTGCGACCCGGCTCGAAGTTCATCGCCACCGATGTCTGCGTGCCGATCTCGCGGCTGGCCGATTGCATGACCGAAACCCATGACGACATCGCGCGCAGCGGCCTCGTCGCGCCGATCGTCGGCCATGTCGGCGATGGCAATTTCCACGTCTCGATCATGGCGATGACCAAGGACGCCGAGGAAATGGCCAGGACCAAGGCCTTCATCGACCGGCTCAACCATCGCGCCATCGCCATGGACGGCACCTGCACCGGCGAGCATGGCATCGGCGAGGGCAAGCGCAGCTTTCTGCGGGACGAGCTGGGCATCACTGTCGATTACATGCGACGCCTCAAGGCGACGCTCGACCCCCACGCGATCATGAATCCGGGCAAGGTCTTCGAGGTCTGAGCCTCGTATCCGGAACCCAAAAAAGGAAACACCATGCTGTTTGCGATCATCTGCCTCGACAAACCGGGGGCGACCGCGCTGCGCGCCGAGCTGCGGCCGAGCCATCTCGATTATCTCGCGCCGCACCGGGAGCAGATTCTCTTCGCCGGCCCGTTCCTGGCGGAGGATGGTGCGACCTCGACCGGCAGCCTGATCGTCATCGATTGCCCGGACCGGACGGCGGCGGAGGAGTTTGCGGCTGGCGATCCCTATGCCCGCGGCGGCCTGTTCCAGAGCGTCGAGCTGCGCGCCTGGCGCAAGGTCCTCCCCGAAGGGGCCTGAACCAAACCCAGTCAACGCAATTGGGAAAGCGACGCGTTCGCTGGCCAGGAGAGGAAAAGACGATGTCCGCGCGAATTGACCAGCGTTCGATCATGGCCCGCCGCCGGCAGGACGGTGCGGCGATCGTCGTGACCGGGGCCGCAGGCGGGATCGGCGGCGGCATCGTCGAACGCCTGCTGGCCGATGGCTGGCGCGTGATCGCGACCGATCTCAGCGCCTCCCAGCTCGAACGCCTGCAAGACGGGGCGCCGGGCGATGCCCTGTCGTTCGCGGCGCTGGACGTTTCCGATTCCAAGGCGGTGGATGCGCTCGCGGCGGATCTGAAGGCGCGCGGCACCGCGGTTGCGGGCTTGGTCAATGCCGCCG
>JAEXUU010000089.1 GCA_023452965.1 Pseudomonadota bacterium
GGGTGGCTTATCCCCCCCGCCGCGGCGCCCCCCGCGCCGCCGCGCTGGTGATGCGGCTCGACCTTGGCTGAGCTGCCCTGTCTGGTGCCTGCCATGGACGAGCGAACGGGCGGAGACTATAGCCGGAACCCTGTGAGCGGAGCTTTGCGTAGAGAATGAACGGCCTGGGTCCCGGTGCGATGCTGCGCATGGCGCTGATCAGTCTCGGCACGCTCGTCCTGATCCCGCCTCAGCTGGTCTCGATGCGGCTCGGACCCAGCCATGGCTTCCTGTTCACGCGACTGTTCCATCGGCTGGTCTGCCGCGGCCTCGGTGTCCGCGCCGTGATTCGCGGCAAGCCGCCCGGCCCCGGCGAGGGCGGGCTGATCGTCGCCAACCATGTCTCCTGGCTCGACATACCGGTGGTCGGGTCGCTGCGGCCGCTCTCCTTCGTCGCCAAGGCCGAGGTCGCGACCTGGCCGGTGATCGGCTGGCTCTCGACCTTGCAGCGCACCGTCTTCATCGACCGCACGCGCCGCGGTGCTACCGCCGGCGTCGCCGTGGAGATGGGGCAGAGGCTCTCGGACGGGCAGGCTGTGGTGCTCTTCGCCGAGGGCACGACCGGCGACGGCACCCGCGTCCTGCCCTTGCGTTCCTCGCTGCTCGGCGCTGCCCATGAGGCGGTGCGCGGCGAGAGCGAGGCGGAGGGCGAGGTGACGATCTACCCGCTCTGCATCACCTATCTCGGCTATCACGGCCTGCCCGGCGGGCGGGCGGTGCGCTCGGGCCTCGCCTGGCACGGCGACACCGAGCTCGCGCCACATCTGAAGTCGATCCTTGCGTCCGGGGCGGTCGATGTCGAGCTCGCCTGGGGCGAGCCGATCCGGATGGGCCGCAAGCTCTCGCGCAAGGAGGCGACTCGGCTCGCCGAGATCGCCATCCGCCGGGCCCGGCAGGAGGCCGTCACCGGCCGGTCACGCGCTTGAGCAACTCTCCTCGGGGTTCTGTCGGCGCGGCCCGGATATTGCCTGCCTGCCTCTGGCGGCAGTATGATTCCCAAACTGTGGCCGACTGGGGTAAGGAGACGGGATTGAGGTCGGATCCGCGTTGATGAAGAAAGTCCACATCAAGTCCTATGGCTGCCAGATGAACGTCTATGACGGGCAGCGCATGGCGGATGTCCTGGGCGCCGAGGGCTTTGAGGAAACCGCGACGCCCGACGATGCCGACCTGATCCTGCTCAACACCTGCCATATCCGCGAGCGCGCGGCGCACAAGGTCTATACCGAGCTCGGCAAGCTGCGTGAGCTGAAGCAGGCTCGCAAGGCCGATGGCCGCGAGACCACTTTGGTGGTCGCCGGCTGCGTCGCCCAGGCCGAGGGTGCCGAGATCCAGCGCCGCCAGCCGGCGGTCGACCTCGTCGTCGGCCCGCAGGCCTATCACCGCCTGCCTGCCTTGCTGGCCGAGGCGCGCGCCAGCCGTGTCGTCGACACGGATCTGCCGCCGGACGACAAGTTCGGCCATCTGCCGGCGCCCAAGCCCGCGGCGATCCTCGCCCGTGGCATCTCGGCCTTCGTCACCGTGCAGGAAGGCTGCGACAAGTTCTGCGCCTTCTGCGTCGTGCCCTATACGCGCGGCGCCGAGTTCTCGCGCCCGGTCGCGCAGGTGGTCGCCGAGGTCGAGCGTCTGGCCGAGGCCGGCGTGCAGGACGTCACCCTGCTCGGCCAGAACGTCAACGCCTATCATGGCGAAGGGCAGGACGGGCGGATCTGGGGGCTGGCGCGGCTGATGCACCGTCTCGCCGAGGTGCCGGGCATCGCCCGCATCCGCTACACCACCAGCCATCCGCGCGACATGGACGACGATCTGATCGCCGCCCATCGCGATCTGCCTCAGGTGATGCCCTTCCTGCATCTGCCGGTGCAGGCCGGCTCCGACCGCATCCTCGCGGCGATGAACCGCAAGCACACGGGCGACGAGTATCGGCGGCTGATCGACAAGGTGCGTGCGGCCAGGCCCGACATCGCCCTGTCCTCGGATTTCATCGTCGGCTTCCCCGGCGAGAGCGATCACGATTTCGAGGAGACGCTGCGTCTCGTCGAGGATGTCCGCTTCGCCTCGGCCTATACGTTCAAGTACTCGCCGCGTCCGGGTACGCCCGCGGCGGAGCTCGAGACGCAAGTTGAGCCCGCGGTGATGGATGAGCGCCTGCAGCGCCTGCAGGCGCTGGTCGAGCGCCATCGCCAGGAGTTCAACCACGCCATGGTCGGCCGGACAGTCGAGGTGCTGCTCGAGCGGGCCGGGCGCCATCCCGGCCAGCTGGCGGGCAAGACCCCCTATCTCCAGGCGGTCCAGATCGAAACCGCGACGCATCGCATCGGCGAGCGCGTCATGGTGACGATCGAACGCGCCGGCTCGAACTCGCTGTTCGGCCGTGCCGTGCCGCGGGAGCTGGCTGCCTGAGTGCGTATGCCTAGAAGTCGAGTCGGGTTTCGTCGCGTGCCTCTGCCTGCCCACGACCCCCGCTCCAGGAGAAGACACCTTTGGCCCAGGCCGATCCGATGAACCCGAGACCCGAACGCGGCCTTCGCCGCGACCCGCTGGCGCTCCGCGAGGAGGTGCCGGCGCGCGCCGGCCTGTCCGGCACGGAAGTGGTGCTGTCATTCGACGACAACCAGCTCGCGAGCCTGGTCTTCGGGCAATACGACCAGAACCTGGCGCATCTCGAGCGCCGGCTCGGCGTCGTCGTCAGCCCCAATGGCAACCACATCACCATCAAGGGGCCGCCGGATACCGCCGAGCAGGCCAGCCGCGTGCTGCGCACCCTCTATGCCCGCGCCAAGATCGGCGCTGCCGTCAATCTCGGCGAGGTCGACGGCGCGATCGAGGAGAGCAATGTGCAGCGCTCGCTCTTTCCGGCCGACAATGCCGGCAAGTCCGCCTTCGATGCCATCGTCACCCGCAAGCGTGGGCCGGTGCGGGCCCGCAATGCGGCGCAGGACGCCTATCTCCGCCAGCTCAAGCGTCATGAGCTCGTCCTCGCCGAAGGCCCGGCCGGCACCGGCAAGACCTGGCTCGCGGTCGGTCATGCGGTCTCGCTGATCGAGCAGGGCGTGGTCGAGCGCATGGTGCTGTCGCGGCCGGCGGTCGAGGCCGGCGAGCGCCTTGGCTTCCTGCCGGGCGACATGCGGGAGAAGGTCGACCCGTACCTCAGGCCGATCTACGACGCGCTCAACGATTTCATGGAGGCGCGCCATGTCGAGCGGGCCCTCCAGACCGGGATGATCGAGATCGCGCCGCTCGCCTTCATGCGCGGCCGCACCCTGACCAACGCGGTCGTGCTGCTCGACGAGGCGCAGAACGCGACCTCCGTGCAGATGAAGATGTTCCTGACCCGCCTCGGCGAGGGCTCGCGCATGATCATCACCGGCGACCCCTCGCAGATCGACCTGCCGCCGGGCCAGCGCTCCGGCCTGGTCGAGGCGGTCAGGCTGCTCTCGGGCGTCGAGGGCGTCGGCCATGCCCGCTTCGAGGAGGGCGACGTCGTCCGCCATGAACTCGTGCGCCGGATCGTCATGGCCTATGAGGATGCCGCCAGGAAGGAACGCGACGAGCGCGAGGCCCGGCTCGCCAACCTGCCGCCGGCCGATGCCGGCCCGGTGGAAGGCGATGCCGACGGCCTGAAGCGCATGCTGTCGCGGGAGAGACCGCGATGAACGATCGACCTCGATCGCGGCGCGCCGCGCCGCGATCCGAGTTGCCGGCCTGTGGGCTGACGCTCGAACTGCGCCTGCAGTCGCGGCGCTGGCGCGAGCTTGGCGATCTCAGGCCGCGCATCGAGGCGGCGATCGCCGCCGGTCTCTCGGAAGCGCGCCTGCGGCCCCTCGAAGGGGCCGAGCTCAGCCTGCTCCTGACCGACGACAAGCGCATCCGCGCCGTCAACCGCGACTGGCGCGGCTTCGACAAGCCGACCAATGTGCTCTCCTTCCCGGCCGTGCCGCCGGAGCGCGTCGCCTCGAGCCCGGTGCTCGGCGACATCGTGCTCGCCCTCGAGACGCTGACGCGCGAAGCCGAGGCCGAAGGCAAGAACCTTGGCGATCATCTCAGCCATCTCGTCATCCACGGCCTGCTGCATCTGCTCGGCGAGGATCACGAGACCGAGGCCGAAGCGCAGCGCATGGAGGCGATGGAGACCGCGGCGCTCGCCCGCCTCGGCATCGCCGATCCCTATGCCGGAACCGACCCCCACCCCACCGAGCCCGCTCCCGCGGCGGCTCCTCGCAAGAAGCAGTCTTCACCCGCGCCATGAGCGACGACCCTCGATCTAGCACCGCCTCCGAATCCGCCGGCCGCGGCCTGACCCATTGGCTCGGCCAGTTCCTCGACCGCCTCGGCCTGCGCCATGGCGGCTCGGTCCGCGAGGAGATCACCGAAGCCCTGGCGCAGGGGAGCGGTGAGATCGCCGATATCAGCCCGCAGGAGCGGGCCATGCTCTCCAATGTGCTCAGCCTGCGCGAGCGCCGCGTCGACGACGTCATGATCCCGCGCGCCGACATCATCGCGGTCTCGCTGGAGGCGACACTGGCGAGCCTGCTCGCCTTGTTCCGCAGTGCCGGCCATTCCCGCCTGCCGGTCTATGGCGAGACCCTCGACGACCCCCGCGGCATGATCCACATCCGCGATTTCCTCGACTTCCTTGCCGCGCGCGCCAAGCCGGGTCGGGGCGGCGAGGGCGAGGCGGTGCCCGATCTCGGCGCCGTCGATCTCTCGGTGACCCTGGCGCAGGCGGCGATCCTGCGGCCGGTGCTCTACGTCCCGCCCTCCATGCCGGCTGTCGACCTCCTGGTCCGGATGCAGGCGACGCGGACCCATATCGCGCTCGTGATCGACGAATATGGTGGCACCGACGGTCTGGTCTCGATTGAGGACCTGATCGAGATCGTCGTCGGCGACATCGAGGACGAGCACGACCATGACGAGGCGCCGACCATCGCGCCCGCCGGCGAGAACCGCTTCATCGCCGATGCCCGGGCGACGCTGGAGGATCTGAACGAGGCGACCGGCATCGATCTTTCGAGCGCCGAGGTCGCCGAGGAGGTCGACACGCTCGGCGGCCTGATCGTCACCTTGGCCGGCCGCGTGCCGGCGCGCGGCGAATTGATCAAGGGGCCGGAAGGCCTCGAATTCGAGGTGCTCGACGCCGACCCCCGCCGCGTCAAGCGCCTGCGTATCCATCGCCGCGACGAGGTCGCGGCCGGTGAGGCCGCCGCTCCGGAAGCCCCATGACGGCATTGGCGGCTCTGGCCGATCGCGTCATCCTCGCCTGGGGCTGGCCGAAGCGCCTGATCGCGCTGGCGGCGGGCGCGAGCGGCGCGCTGGCCCTGGCGCCGCTCGATCTCTGGCCGCTCGTCGTCGTGCCGATGACCATTGCCGTCTGGCTGATCGACGGGGCGGTCGCTGACAGCCGCGCCGGTCGCTTCCGTGCCGCGGCGCTCGCCGGCTGGTGGTGGGGTTTCGGCTTCCATCTCGCCGGCCTGTGGTGGCTGGGTGCCGCCTTTCTGGTCGAAGCCGACAAGTTCGCCTGGGCGATGCCGCTCGGCGTCGTCGCGTTGCCTGCCTTTCTGGCGCTGTTCCCGGCGCTCGGCTTCGGCTTGGCCCGGTTGCTCTGGCCGTCGGGAGCGGGACGCATTCTCGTGCTCGCGGCGATGCTGGCGCTGAGCGAGTGGCTGCGCGGCCATGTCCTCACCGGCTTTCCCTGGAACGTCTATGGCATGATGCTGGCCGGGTCGGAATGGCTGGCGCAGAGCGCCTCGCTGATCGGGCTCTACGGCTTGACGCTGCTCGCCGTGGCGATCGGCGCAGCGCCGGCGACGCTCGGAACGGGCGAGACCGCGCGGGCGCGCTGGCAGCCATTGGGGCTCGCCGTCGCCGCGCTCGCCGCCATGGCCGCCTTCGGCGCTTGGCGCGTGCCTTCCGAGCCTGTTGCAGCGGTCAATGGCGTGAAGCTGCGCCTGATGCAGCCCAATCTCCCACAGGATGCCAAGTTCAGCCCGAGCAACAGCGAGATGATTCTGGCGCGTTATCTCGCGCTCAGCGACCGGGCGACCGGCCCTCGCACGCTCGGCGTGCAGGACGTCACGCATCTGATCTGGCCGGAATCGGCTTTTCCCTTCCTATTAGGGCGTACCC
>JAEXUU010000118.1 GCA_023452965.1 Pseudomonadota bacterium
CTCGACGACCTCTCGCAACAGCTCTCCTCGCTCTCCTCCGAGATCGGCCGCCTGCGCGACGCGCAGCCGGACGGGCGCGAACTCCGCAATCACTCGCTCGCCATCGAGGATGTGCGCGACACCCTGCTGAACGACCGCTCGCGTGAGCGGTCCGGCGACAATGCGCCGCTGCTCGCGCTCTCGCGCCAGGTCGAGTCGCTGGCGCAGAAGATCGAGACGCTGCCCTCGATGAAGGCCTCGGTCATCGACGGCCAGGTCAACCAGCTCATCGCCCGGCTCGACGAGCTCGATGCCATGGGCCGTCCAGCTTCGAACGAGCTCTCGGGCCGCATCGAAGCGTTGGTGATCCGGCTGGAGAGCCTCGCGGATCGCTCCGCAAATCCGCTCGACGAGCGGATCGACGCGCTTCAGCACCAGCTCGAGACCATCGCCCGCCAGGGCCCGTCCAATGTCGAGAAGCAGATCGAGGCCCTCGCCGGCCGGATCGACGCGCTCGCGGCGTCCAGCAGCCTCGCCCGCATTGTCGACGATGGCGGCGTGCCGGTGGCCCAGGTCGACATGCGGCCGGTCGAGGACATGCTGCGTCAGCTCGCCGGCAAGATCGACGAAGCCGGACGCCCCGGCGCCGGTTCGGACTCCTTCGATGCGCTCGAGCAGCAGATCGCGGGTCTGGCCCACCGGCTCGACGAGGCGGCTGCGACCCGCTCGGCCGAGACCGGCATCGAGCGGACCCTGCAGGACCTCGTGGTCCATCTGCAGTCGATGCGCGAGGATACCGCCGCCGCGGCGGAGCGCGCCGCCCGTGCAGCGATGGCGGACATCGCGCCGACGCGCGGGGCTGGCTTCGCTGAGCTCAGCAACCTAGTCACGGGCCTGCGCGACACGCACGTTTCCTCGGGTCGCCAGACCCAGGATGCGATCGGCGCCGTCCATCAGACCCTCGAGACGGTGATCGCCCGGCTGGCGAGCCTCGAAGCCGAGCTCGGCGGCGAACGTGGCCAGGGCGCGCGCAGCGTGCCGCCGCTGCCGCCGCGCGCCCGGACCATCGACACGGCGACCATGCCGCCTGCCACCCAGCTCGGTGCCAAGACCGAAGAGCGCCTCGTCGCCTCCCGCGGGCCTGCAGCCGCCTTCGACGTGCCGCTCGAGCCGGGCTCCGGCCGCCCGCGCGTCGAGGCGAGCACGGCTCCGAGCGACCAGCAATCGGTCCGCCAGAGCCTGATCGCGGCGGCACGGCGCTCGGCCAAGGCTGCCTCGGAAGCGGCGAGCGCGGCCCCCGTCGTGACGCCCGAGCCGGCCAAGCCCGGCAAGGCTGCCCCGACGGGCGGGCGCCTCAAAGAGATCATGGAGAAGCGCCGCCGGCCTCTGCTCCTCGGCCTGGCCGCAGTCATCCTCGCCATGGGCGCCGCCCATGTCCTGTCCGGCCCGCCGGCGAGCGATGCCAAGAAGCAGGTCGCCAACGCTTCTGCGCAGATCACGCCGCCTCCCGCGGCTGCAGAAAAGGACAGCGTCGAGACGACCGCATCGGCGGCGGCGAGCAAGGATCAGAACGCCATCCTGGCGCCGATCCAGCTCGGCACCACCCAGGCTCTGGCCGCGCCGCAGACTGGCCCGGCTCCGCAGGCGGAAGCCAGCGCCGCGCCCGCACCGATGGTCGCGGCACTGCCGCCCGCCACCGCCGCCGAGCCGCCCGAGAGCGTGACCGGCCTCAACGAGATCCCGGCCACGCTCGGAACGAGCGGCATGCGCAAGGCGGCGCAGTCCGGCGATGCCCGGGCCGTCTACGAGCTCGCGGCCCTGGCGGTCGACAAGCCCGGCGCCGGCCGCGACCCGAAGCTCGCGCTGCACCTGTTCGAGCGGGCCGCGGTCGCGGGGCTGGCTCCGGCACAGTTCCGCCTCGGCAACATGTTCGAGAAGGGCATCGGCACGAGCCGCGACGCCTCGCTCGCCCGGCTCTGGTATTCGCGTGCCGCCGAGCGCGGCAACGCCAAGGCGATGCATAACCTCGCCGTGCTCTATGCCGAGGGCGCCAACGGCAAGCCCGATTATGCGACCGCGACGGAATGGTTCCGCCGTGCCGCCGAGTTCGGGGTCCGCGACAGCCAGTACAACCTCGCAGTCCTGCTCGGGCGCGGGCTCGGCGCTCCGGCCGATCTCGGCCTGTCCTATCGCTGGTTCGCCATCGCGGCAGCGCAGGGCGACGAGGATGCCGGCCGCAAGCGCGACGAAGTCGCCGGCCGCCTGTCCGCAGCCGACCTTGCCACCGCCAAGGCAGCGGTCGAGGCCTGGAAGCCGAAGCCTCTGGAGGCGCTCGCCAACGAGGTCGCAGCCCCGGCCAAGGGCTGGGAAGACACCCCGGCAGCAGCAGCCAGGAAGCCGGCCAAGCCGACACGCGGCTGAGGCGCGCGCAAAAAGAAGCGCGGCTCGGCGAGCGAAATCTTCTCAGAGCAAAGCAATCTGAAAGGGATTTTGCTCTAGCGTCACCGTTTCGACGCCTTCGCATGGGAAGCGTCGCGCCGGCTGACAGGGTTGAGAAGGGTGCAGATTTATCTTCCGATCGCAGAGTTGCCGATCAGTATCCTGCTCGTTCTGGGCCTGAGCGGCGCGGTTGGCTTCATTTCCGGGTTGTTCGGCGTCGGCGGCGGCTTCCTGCTGACACCGCTGCTGATCTTTCTCGACATCCCACCGGCCGTGGCGGTCGCAACCGTAGCAGCCCAGGTCGCGGGATCGTCGATGACAGGCGTCCTGACCTATTGGCGACGAAACGCGCTCGATCTGAAGCTAGGCAGCGTGCTGGTTGGCGGCGGTATCGTCGGCACGATTCTCGGCGTGCTGTTCTTCAACTCGATGCGCCGCCTCGGCCAGCTCGAGCTCGTCATCACCCTGGCCTATGTCACGCTCTTCACCTGCATCGGCGGCCTGATGCTGTTCGATGCGGTGCGTGCCGCACTGCGTGACCGGCAGGGCAAGCCCGCCCGCCTACGCAGGCGGGCCGGCATGCACCCGGCCTGGATGGGCCTGCCCTGGCGCATGCGCTTCTACCGGTCGCAGCTCTATGCCAGCGTAATCCCGATCGCGGGGCTGGCGATCGTGATCGGCTTCATCGGCGCCGTGCTCGGCGTCGGCGGCGGCTTCATCCTGGTCCCGGCGCTGCTCTATTTCTTCCGGGTGCCGCCCGCCGTCGTGGTCGGCACCTCGCTGTTCCAGATCCTCATCACAATGACCGGCGCCACGGTGCTGCATGCCGTCACCAACCAGTCGGTCGACATCGTGCTGGCGATCCTGCTGCTGATCGGCGGCGTGATCGGCGCACAATTCGGCGGACGGGCAGCGCGCAACCTCAATGTCGGTTCGTTCCGGCTGCTGCTGGCCCTGCTGATCCTCTCGGTCGGGCTGCGCTTCGCCATCGAGCTCTTCCTGCCGCCGACCGAGCCCTTCTCGGTGGTCATACCGGAGAGCGCGCGAACAGCTGGCTCCGCAACGCGCTGCTCGCGGCGGGGCTCGCGCTCGCCGCCGGTCAGCCGGCAAAGGCAGAGACGCTGATCGCGGCGCTGTCGACACACCAGATCGCCATCACCTCGAACTATACCGGCGACCAGCTCACGGTCTTCGGCCTGGTCGAGCGCGAGGGGCGTACCGCCGGCCGCGCCGACCCCTACGACATTGTCGTCACCGTGCGCGGCCCGCCGCGAATGCTGATCGTGCGCGAGAAGGAAAGGGTCGGTCCGCTCTGGGTCAACCGCCAGCAGCGCCGTTTCCCGGAACGCCCGGTCTTTCTGACCGTCTCGACCAACCGGCCGATCTCCGAAATCCTGTCGGAGGAGGCCGCTCGGCGCGAGCGTGTCGGACTTGCCAACGCGCAGAGAACGCCGGCCACCAACGTATTCGAGTTCGGGATCGGCCCGTATCGCGATGCGCTGATCCGCATCATGGAGGACAAGGGGCTCTACGCCGAGAACGAACGCGGCGTCACCTTCCTCTCGCCGACGCTGTTCAGCGCCCCGATCAACGTGCCCGCCACCGCGCCGACCGGCTCCTACGAGATCGAGATCGTGCTCTATGCGGGTGGAGCGGCATTGGCGCGCCAGACCACCAATTTCGAGGTGGTCAAGACCGGGATGGAGCAGAGCCTGGCCTCGGCGGCGCATGAGCGGCCGCTGCTCTACGGTCTCGCTACGGCCGCGCTCGCTTTGCTCTTCGGCTGGCTGGCGACGACAATCTTCCGCCGCGACTGAGCCGGTGCGCATGCCAGCGCCACACAGCGGCGCAGGCATGCCGGCAGGACGGGCCAGTCTCAACCGGTCAGGAGATCATAGGCGAAGAAGGGCGCTATCGCTCCCGGCGCCAACGAGGTCAATTCCTCGGCCAACTCCACCAACCCGTCGGTCTCGGTCAGCGAGGTCAGGATGCCGGCGCCATCGCGCGGGTGCTTGCTGGCGACCGC
>JAEXUU010000122.1 GCA_023452965.1 Pseudomonadota bacterium
CCTCCGGATAGCCGCAGCCCATCACGACCTCCTCGACCGCCTCCGGCTCGAGCTTCGCCCGCGCCATAGCATGACGGATCGCATGGGCGGCCATGTCGGCGCCCCGCACCTGGTTGAAGGCGCCGCGATGGGCCTTGCCGATCGGCGTGCGGGCGGTCGAGACGATGACGGCTTCGGTCATGGGTTCAGCGATCCTCTGTGGTCATCAGGCGTTATTCTTCGATCAACTTCGCCAGTCATCCCGGACGGAGCGAAGCGGAGATCCGGGATCCATGCCCGACGCAAATTTCGGACACGCTCAGGCATGGGTCCCGGGTCGCCCTGCGGTCGCCCGGGACGACAATCACTTCTACGCCGCCTTCAGGGCCGAAAAGCCCTTGCCCTCGGCGGCGAGCCTGCGCAGCAGCGGCGCCGGCTCGAGCGAGGCATCGCCGCTTTCCGCCGCCTGCTCCTCCAGCCGCCGGACGATCACGTCGAGGCCGACGGCCTCGGCCCAGTGCATCGGCCCGCCCCGCCAGGCCGGCCAGTTGTAGCCGGTGAGCCAGACGATATCGATGTCCCCGGAACGCGTCGCGATGCCCTCTTCGAGGATGCGTGCGCCCTCGTTGACCATCGGGTCGAGCAGCCGCGCCAGGATTTCCTCGCTGGTGAAGCTGCGGCGGGCGACGCCCTCCTTCGCCGAGACATCGGCGATCAGCGCCTCGACCTCCGGGTCGCGCTGCCCGGCGCGCGTGCCTTCCGGATAGAGGTAATAGCCGCGGCCGGTCTTCTGGCCGAACCAGCCGCGCTCGCAGATCGCATCCGCCACGGCCGCCGTCTTGCCGCGCGATTTGCGGCTGCGCCAGCCGATATCGTTGCCGGCGAGGTCGGACATGGCGAAGGGCCCCATCTTGAAGCCGAAGCCGGTCAGCGCCGCATCGACCTCGTGCGGCAGCGCGCCGGCGACGAGCAGGCGCTCGGCGGCACGGGTGCGCGCCTCCAGCATGCGGTTGCCGACGAAGCCGAAGCAGTTGCCGACCACGACCGGCACCTTGCCGAGCCGGCGCCCGAGCGCGATCGCCGTCGCCACCACATCTGCGGCGACGCCTTCCGGCCGCACGATCTCGAGCAGCTTCATCACATTGGCCGGGCTGAAGAAGTGCATGCCGAGCACATCGGCCGGGCGCGTCGTCGCCGCGGCGATCTCGGTCAAGTCGAGATAGGAGGTGTTGCTGGCGAGGACCGCGCCGGGCTTCGCGACCTTATCGAGCGCGCCGAAGATCTCGCGCTTGACGCCCATTTCTTCGAAGGCCGCCTCGATCACGATATCGGCTTCCGCGGCGGCGGCGATGCCGACCGCTGGCGTGATCAATGCCATGCGCTGCTCGCGCGTAGCCTCGGTCATCGAGCCGCGCTTCACCGAGAAGCCATAGGTGTCGCGGATGCGGGCATGGCCCTTCTCCACCTGCTCCTGCGAGGTCTCGATCAGCGTCACCGGGATACCGGCATTGGCGAAGCACATGGCGATGCCACCGCCCATGGTGCCGGCCCCGATCACCGCGGCGCGCGCGATCGGGCGCGGCTTGACGCTGTCGTCGATGCCCGGGACCTTCGCCGCCTCGCGCTCGGCGAAGAAGGCATGGCGCAGCGCCTTGGAGCGCTCGTCGACGACGAGCTTGGCGAACAGGGCCCGTTCATTGGCGAGGCCCTCGGCCAGCGGCAGCGTGAAGGCGCCGCGCACCGCCTCGATCAGCGCCATCGCATTCGGCATGTCGCCGGATTTCGCGGTCGCGTCCTTGGCCAGCGCCTCGAAGGCCTCGCGATCGGCCTGCGTCAGCTTTTCGGCGATCTCGCCGGTCTTGCGCGGCCTGCCCTTCGCGGCGAGCTCCAGCGCCAAGCCTGCGGCCGCAGCGACGAGATCATCTTCGACCACCCGGTCGACGAGGCCGAGATCGAGCGCCTTCTGCGCCGCGACCGGCTCGCCCGACAGCATCATCGGAAAGGCCTTGGCGGCACCGATCAGGCGCGGCAGGCGCTGCGTGCCGCCGGCGCCGGGAATGATGCCGAGCTTGATCTCGGGCAGGCCGAGCTTCGCCGCCGGCAGAGCGACCCGGCCATGGCAGGCGAGCGCGACTTCCAGCCCGCCGCCGAGCGCGACGCCCTGGATCGCCGCGACCACCGGCTTCGATGCATTCTCGATGAGATCGAGCACCTCCGGCAGGATCGGCTGGGCCAGAGGCTTGCCGAACTCGCTGATATCGGCGCCGGCGACGAAGGCACGGCCGGCCGCGGCAAGGACCAGGGCCTCGACCTCGGGATCGGCCATGACCTCGGTCACCGCCGTCGCGAGATCGCGGCGCAGGGCCGCGCCGAGCGCATTGACCGGCGGATTGTCGATGGTCGCCACCGCGACGGAACCTTGGCGGGCGATCCGGACGGTCTGCATCGGTTGGCTCCTCGGTCTCGGCCTCAATTCCGCAAAGCGGAATATTCTTGCGCAAACGGCCCAGCTAGGGAGCGGCAGCGCGCGGCGTTGTCAAGCGCCGATCACCGGGTCAGCTCGCAAAGCCATGAGACATTCCGCATCGCGGAATTATTGCCGGCAACGCTTGACCACCCGCGACCGCTCGAACATCGTCGGTTCAACCCGTCCGTCGCAACCGCCTGCCCAAGAGCCGTCCGCATGTCCCTCCCGCCTGGCCTCGCGCAATCGCTTTCGCTGCCGGTGATCGGCTCGCCGATGTTCATCGTCTCCGGCCCGGAACTGGTGATCGCGCAATGCCTCAACGGCGTGGTCGGCTCGTTCCCGGCGCTGAATGCCCGCCCGGCCGACCAGCTCGACGTCTGGCTGACGCGCATCAAGGC
>JAEXUU010000159.1 GCA_023452965.1 Pseudomonadota bacterium
CAGGCGCAGGGCAAGGATATCGCGGTGAAGCTCGCGCGCACCGAGATCAAGGCGCCGCGGGCCGGTATCGTCAGCCGGCGCACGGCGCGGCTCGGCGCGATGGCGAGCATGCTGCCGCAGACCGACCCGCTGTTCCGGATCATCGCCGATGGCGCGGTCGAGCTGGAGGCGCAGGTCGCCGAGGTCGAGCTTCCCAAGCTCAAGCTCGGGCAGGGCGTCGCCGTGACCCCGGCCGGCGCCAATGACGCGCTGGCGGGCACGATCCGCCTGATCATGCCGGAGGTCGACAAGGCCTCGCGTCTCGGCCGCGTCCTCGTCGCGCTCGCCGGCACCCCGCCGGTCGCGCTCGGGTCCTTCGCGCGCGGGATCATCGAGACCGGCCGCAAGCGCGCCGTCACCCTGCCGCTTTCGGCCATCACCTATAACCGCGCCGGCGCGACCGTACAGTCGGTCAAGGACGGCAAGGTCACGACCAAGCCGGTGACGCTCGGACTCGTCGGCCATGGCCGCGCCGAGATCGTGAGCGGCATTTCAGACGGCGAGACGGTCGTGGCGCGCGCCGGCACCTTCGTGCGCGACGGCGACACCATCACGCCTGTCGCGACGAACTGACGGATCTCACCGATGAACGTCAATTTCTCCGCCTGGTCGATCCGAAAGCCGGTTCCGGCGATCCTGCTCTTCGTCGTGCTCTGCGTGCTCGGGCTGCTCTCGTTCTCGAAGCTGCCGGTGACGCGCTTCCCGAACATCGACGTGCCGCTCGTCTCGGTGACGGTGACGCAGTCCGGCGCCGCGCCGGCCGAGCTCGAAAGTCAGGTCAGCAAGCGCGTCGAGGACGCGGTCGCCAACATCACCGGCGTCAAGCATGTGATGTCGACGCTGACTGACGGGTCTTCGTCGACGATCATCGAGTTCCGGCTCGAGACCAACACCGACCGGGCGGTCAACGACGTCAAGGATGCGATCGCCAAGATCAGGGCCGATCTGCCGCGGCAGATCGACGAGCCGGTGATCCAGCGCATCGACGTCGAGGGCCAGTCGATCCTGACCTATGGCGCAGCCTCTGCCGGCATGACGCTGGAGCAGCTCTCCTGGCATGTCGATGATGTCGTCGCGCGTGAACTGCAGGGGCTGAAGGGCGTCGGCCGGGTCGAGCGCTATGGCGGCGTCGACCGCGAGATCAGGATCTCGCTCGATCCCGACCGGCTCCTGGCGCTCGGCACCACGGCAGGCGAGGTCAACCGCCAGATCCGCGCGACCAATGTCGACCTCGCGGGCGGTCGCGGCGAGGTCGGCGGCCAGGAGCAGGCGATCCGTACGCTCGCCGGCGCGCGGACCGTCGCCGAGCTCGCCGAAAGCAAGATCCAGCTTACCGGCGGCCGCGAGGTTCGCCTGAAGGAGCTCGGCCGGGTCGAGGATTCGAATTCCGAGCCGCGCGCCTTCGGCCGTCTCGACAAGCAGCCGGTGGTCTCCTTCGCGGTGTTCCGCTCGAAGGGTTCGAGCGAGCTCTCGGTCAAGGACGTGGTCGCGGCCAAGATCGACGAACTCAACAAGCGCTATCCCGACATCGCGCTGAAGCCGATCGACGACGCCGTCGCCTACACCCATGGCAACTACAAGGCGGCGATGGAGACGCTGCTGGAAGGTGCGGCGCTCGCCGTGCTGGTCGTCTTCCTGTTCCTGCGCAACTGGCGGGCGACGCTGATCACCGCGGTTGCGCTGCCGCTTTCGGCGATTCCGACCTTCTGGGCGATGGAGATGATGGGCTTCTCGCTCAATCTCGTCAGCCTGCTCGGCATCACGCTGGTGACCGGCATCCTGGTCGACGACGCCATCGTCGAGATCGAGAACATCGTCCGGCACATGAAGATGGGCAAATCGCCCTACCGCGCCGCGATGGAGGCGGCCGACGAGATCGGCCTCGCCGTCATCGCGATCACCCTGACCATCGTCGCGATCTTCGCGCCGGTCTCGTTCATGGGCGGCGTCGCCGGGCAGTACTTCCGCCAGTTCGGGCTCACGGTCGCGGTTGCGGTGCTGTTCTCGCTCTTGGTGGCGCGGCTGATCACGCCGATGATGGCGGCCTATCTGATGCGGCCGGTGGACCATCAGGAGCCCAAGGACGGGTTCGTGATGCGCGGCTATGTCGGGCTGCTCAAGGCGACGCTGAAGATCCGCTACCTCACGCTGGTGATCGGCTTCGTCTTCCTGTGGGGCTCGATCCAGGCGACCGCGCTGCTGCCCACGGGCTTCATCCCGGAGGAGGATACCGCGCGCGTCGTCGCATCAGTCGAACTGCCGCCCGGCTCGACGCTCGAGGACACCCGTATCACCAGCGACAAGATCGTCGACAAGCTGCGCGAGATTCCCGAGGTCACCCGCGTCTTCGTGCTGGGCGGGGCGTCGCCGACCGGCCAGCGCGAGGTTCGCCGCGCCGCGGTCTTCATCATGCTGCAGCCGAAGGCCGAGCGCTCGATCCCGCAAAAGGAGCTCAAGGTCACCATCGCCGAGAAGCTCGCCTCGGTGCCCGATGTCCGCGCCTGGTATGTCAACGAGCGCGGCGAGCGCGAGATGGCGTTCTCGATCCTCTCCAAGGATGGCGACGCGCTCGACGAGGCGGTGGCGCGGATCGAGGCGCGCATGCGCAAGGTCGACGGCTATCTCAACGTCGCGACCGCAGGCTCGCTGAGCCGGCCGGAGATGCGGGTCACGCCGAAGCTCGAACAGGCCGCCAATCA
>JAEXUU010000197.1 GCA_023452965.1 Pseudomonadota bacterium
TAAGATCCTACCGGCCCGATACCGACGTCCGAGCTGGATAGAAGCCAGGCGCTCAACGACTGCTGTCATATCCACCCGTTCAGTTCGTCGTTATCCGACGACCTCAGCGCCGTGCAATTGCCTCGCCGACCTTGAGCGGCATCTGCAGCACAGTGCCAGCGGGGCCTGCCGTGAAAAGACCCGTACGCGAGAGCACGTTGCCGCGATGTCGCGCCTCGGCCCTGACCATCTGGTTCAAGGCCGGTATGAGGCCGACGAACTTGCCGTGGTTGACGGCGTCCCGGCTTTTGGCGTCCGACATGTTGATGACCTGCAGGCCGTAATGCGCGATTTCCCGCTGCCATTCCGCCTTGTTGTCGGCCGTCGATACATTGCCGACGCGAGGCACGTCTCCCGCCAGCCATTGGGAGAGGCCGAGCGCCTGATCGTCCTCGGAGATGGCCACCATGATCGGCGGATTGCGCTTGCCGATCACATCGAGCTGTGTGCCGAAAACGTAGAGATCGATATCCGGCGAGGCCAGCAGGACTTCGCCGAGCTTGGGCAGGAAGGTGGAGTTCCCGCGCAGCTTGGCCTGGCGCAGTGTCTCCATCGTCAGCCAGCCCCCCATGGAGTGGGCGATGATGTTGATGTGGCGGACGCCGGGCGTGCGCGCGAGGTCGTCGAGGTTCTTCTCAAGGTAGTCGCGCGAAAAGGTCGAGGCTTCGCGGTCCGTCAAATAGTCGACCAGCGAGCCCTTCGAGGGCCAGGCGAAGGCGATGACGGCCTCGGGCAGGCCATTGTCATGCTTGAGCTGAGCCGCCCGGAACACCGCCTCCTGATAGCTGGTGTTGTAGCCGTGCACGAAGACGATGACTTCACCGGAGCCTTTCATGTCCCGCATCGCAGTGCGGCTGAAACCGGCCTTGTCCAGAGACTGAGACCCGGTCACGACGAAATGCGTCGCGGGATTGCCTGGCAACGCCGTCGGCCATTCGATCTCGCCGGCGACATGATCGGGCGGCACGGAAACCGTGTAGGCCGCGTAACTCACCCCGCGATTGCGCTCGGTGGTGAAGTCGCGCCCGTCTGCCTCCGAACGCATGCGTGTGGTGGCGACGAGGACGTCGACCGGCTTTCCAACCCCAGCGGGCCCGCTGACGGGATGAAGCACGGCACTTCCCGGCACACCGGCGCAGGAGGCCAGACCGACAGCCAGGATCATCATCACTGAGAGCCTGATCCTCTGAACGACCTGCATCGAGGTATCCCTTCAAATCAGGAATGACAGCCCGGCCGCGAGCAAGCCGAAGACCAAGAGCGACGTGCTCCATCGGACCTCCACCTCGAACATGGGTGGCCCCTCCAGCCCCTTGTCGATCGCATGATGGAGCTTTCGCAGCACTTCGTTCTCGTCGAGTGTGTCCAGCTCGAAGATCGAGGCGATCTCGGAGGCCACATTGGGAAACGGATCGCGGACGAAGGACACCGCGATGATCGCCGTCCGACGCAGCGCCGTCGCGGAGAGCAGCGCCGACGCGACCAGCGCCGCGAGCGAGACGAGGCCCGTCGCCACTTCGAGGCGATCGAGCGCGCCGAGGCCGTTGGCGATGCCGACGCGCAGCGTCGCGCCATAGAGCGTGACGACGCCGGCGAGCGCCCCGAGGGAGAGCGTGAACATCAGGCGTAAATGGGCCGTCACCAGATGACGCGCATGCGTGACGTGTTCGAGATAGACCTTGATCAGGGTCTCGACTGCCAGCCGCCTGGCTACGAAGGCCAGGCGGCGCTCGTCGGATGACAGTGGAACCGGCATCAGGCGGCTCCCTGCGGCTGGGCCGCGCCATCAACCGGCACCTGGCCCGCCTGCCGCCCCTCCCATTGCAACAGGAGGGAGATCGCGCAGGGCAGGACTGTCAGGGTTGCGACCGTGGCGACGGCGAGGCCGCCGATGATCGCGTAGGCCATCGGCCCCCAGAAGATCTGCGGCGCGATCGGGATCATGCCGAGGATCGCCGCCAGCGCCGTCAGCACGATCGGGCGCGCCCGATGCGTCGAAGCATGGATGATGGCCTGCAAGGGGTCGTCGCCGCTCTTCATATTGGTGCTGACCTCGTCGATCAGGATGACCGCGTTGCGAACGATCATTCCGACCAGCGCTATCACGCCGAGCTGTGCCACGAAGCCCATCGGCGTCCCCGTCGGCAGCATCGCCGCAACCACGCCGATGAGCCCGAACGGCGCCATGGCGAAGGCGAGTGCCATACGCGAGAAGCTGCGCAATTGCACCATCAGGAGCGCACACATCACCAGGGCGGTGAGCGGCAGGACTGCGACGATCGAGGCGTTGCCTTTGCCGGCCTCCTCGACGACGCCGCCGGTCGCGACCCGGTATCCCTCGGGCAGCCCCGCGGAGAACGCCGCCACGGCCGGCGCCAGAGCATTGACGACCGTGGTCGGCTGGAGGCCCGGCTGGATATCCGCCTGAACCGTCATCATGGGGAGACGCTGCCGCCGCCAGACGACCGGATCCTCGACGCCGTAGCTCAGCTCGGCGATCTGGGAGAGCGGAACGGAGCGCCCTTTCGGCGTCTGGATCTGCAGATTGCCGAGCGTCGCCAGATCTGTCCGCTCGCCGCTGCGCGCCCGCATGATCACCTCGACGAGGCGATCCTGGTCGCGCACGCTCGTCACCGACACGCCGGAGAAGATCGAGGCTATTGCGCTGGCGACATCCTCGGAGGAGAGGCCGATCGCGCGGGCTTGCGTCTGATCGACCTTGACCAGCACGCTGCGCTGCGGCTCGCCCGTCGAGAGTTGCACGTCCCGCGTGTCGGCATTGGTCGCGATGAGGTTGGCGAGCTTGCCGGCGATATCGCGCGCCATGGCCTGATCAGGCCCGGTGACCTGGTATTTCAGCGGCCAGCCGACCGGCGGGCCGAGCTCCAGCGGCGTGGCGCGGACGATCAGGCCGGAACGATCCGCCTTGTAGATCTCCGCAAGCCTGGCCTGCAACGCATCGCGTTCCTTGAGCCCCTTCGTCACGACCACCGTCTGGGTGACGTTGTCGTTGGCAAGCAGCAGGTCCAGGCCGAGATAGAAGCGAACCGCGCCGGAGCCGACATAGGTCGAGAAGCGCTCGACGGTCGGATCGTTCTTGAGCACGGCTTCGAGCTTGGCCGCCTCGCGGTTGCTCGCCTCCATCGACGCATTTTGAGGAAGCGTCACCGTGACCATCAGCTCGGGTCGGTCGGAGGCGGGAAAGAACTGCTCCTCGAGACGAGCCGCACCGGCGAGCGAGATGATGAAGATGGCGACCGCGACGCCGATGGTGAGCCAGCGATGGGCGAGAACCCATCCGAGCACAGCTTCATAGGCCCGCATGACCCGGCCGTTGCCGTGGCCGTGCCCGGGAAGGGTCTTCGGCAGCATCAAGGTGCCGAGCAGGGGCGAGAACAGCACCGCGACCACCCAGGAGGCCGACAGCGAGATCAGCACCACCATGAACATCGAGTAGCAATATTCACCGGCGCTCGATGCGGCAAAGCCGATCGGAATGAAGCCGGCGATCATCACGAGCGTGCCGGTCAGCATCGGGAAGGCGGTCGATTCATAGGCGTAGCTCGCCGCCCGCTTGAGATCTTCGCCTGCCTCCAGCTTGCCAACCATGGCCTCGACCGTGATCATCGCATCGTCGACGAGGAGGCCGAGCGCGATGATCAGCGCTCCCAGCGAAATCCGCTGCAGACCGATCCCGGTGAGCTCCATACCGATGAAGGTCAGTGCCAGCACGAATGGGATCGAGACGCTCACCACCAGGCCGGCCCGCATGCCGAGCGACAGGAAGGACACCGCCAGCACGATGGCGATGGCTTCGAGCAGGACCGTGACGAAGCCGTTGACCGCCTGCTTCACCACGACCGCTTGATCGGCGACCTGCATCATCTCGATGCCGTGGGGCAGCGTGCTCTTGATCGCGTCCATCTGTGCCTTCACGGCCTCGCCGAACTCCAGCAGGTTGCCGGTCGGCGCCATCGAAATCGCCACACCCATGGCCTTTTCGCCATTGACCCGGAACAGCGGGGCCGGCGGATCGGCTGGAATGCGCTGGATGGTCGCAATATCGCTCAACGGCACGAAGCGGTCATTCGCCCGCAATGTCACCGCTCGCAGCGCCTCTTCCGAGGCGAAGCTGCCGCTGACCCGCAACGCGATCTTCTCGTCCGCAAGGCGCATGGTCCCGGCCGGACTCACGGCGTTCTGGGCCTGCAGGGCGCGCAGCACGCTCTGCTCGTCCAGCCCGAAGGCGGCGAGCCGGCCCGGCGAGAACTCGATGACGATCTGCTCTTCCTGGACGCCAAGAAGCTGGACCTTGCCGATATTCGGAATCCTGAGCAGGTCGGCCCGCACCGTCTCCAGCCGATCGCGGAGCTCGCGCTCCGTAAAGCCCTCTGCGGGGAAGCCGTAGATCAGGCCGAACGTGTCGCCGAACTCGTCGTCGAAGAACGGTCCCTGAACGCCGCTCGGCAGCGTCGCCGCTATGTCCGCGATCTTCTTGCGCGCCTGATACCAGGCATCCGGAACGACACGCGCGGGCGCGTCATCCCGCAGATTGAGCATGATCACGCTCTCGCCGGGGCGCGTGTAGCTGTCCAACCGGTAGAGATAGGGAACTTCCTCCAGCTTCTTTTCCAGCCGGTCGGTCAGGAGCTTGGTCGTATCGGTGATCGTCGCGCCCGGCCAGCGAGCGGCGATCACCATGGTCTTGATGGTGAAGGCCGGGTCCTCGTTGCGGCTGAGCCGTCCATAGCTCATCGCGCCGCCGATCAACGTGATCAGCATCAGGAAGAAGATCAGCGACTTCTGGCCGATCGCCCAGGACGAGAGGTTGAAGCGGCCCTTGCCGCCGGGAGCCATGGGGGTGCTCATTTCGAAGCCTCGCCCTGCTTACCGTCGAAGGCGACCTTCTGGCCGGGGCGCAGCTTGCTCACCCCGGCGGTGACTACGGCGTCACCCTCAGTCAGCCCGGAATCGACCAGCACCTCCGTCGCCGTGTAGCGGACGACCGCGACCGGCTTGCGGACGAGGTCCTGACTGGCCGGCTGAACCACGAAGACGGCGGGCTTGCCGTTCTCATCCGTCAACGCCGAGGCCGGCAAGAGGAAGAGCGGCTTGCCTGAGATGAGGACCCGCCCCGTCACGGCAGCGCCGAGCGTCATCTCGGGCGGCGCGTCGGGCAGGGCGAAGCGAACGCGATAGGTGCGCGTCACCGGATCAGCGCTCGGACTTGCATCGCGCAAGGTCCCGGTGACCTTGATCGACGGATTGGATGCGAGTGCGACCTCGATTTTCACATCGTTGGGAGCTGCGAGGTACAGCCGCTCGGAGATGTTGAACACGGCATCGCGCTCGCGGACGGACGCAAGCTTGATTGCAGCCTGGCCGGCGCTGACGACCTGGCCGCCATTGATCGCGATCGCGGTGACGATGCCGTCATAGGGCGCACGGAGCTGGGCATAGCCCAGCTTGTTCCGTGCGGTCTCCAGCGCGGATTGAGCGCTTAGTGTCCTGGCATTGGCCTCGCGCCAGGCGGTCTCGGCCTCCTCCATTCTGACGCGTGCGACGATCTGCTTCTCGAACAGCGCGCGCTGACGCTCTAGCCCCGATTTGGCCAGCGCTTCGGCCGCCTCGGCGCGCGTGACTTCGGCCTCGGCGGAGCGCAGCTCGTTCTCGATATCGCGCCTGTCGAGCGTCGCCAGGAGTTGATCCTCGATGACGGTCATGCCGACTTCGACATTCCGCGCCGCGACACGGCCGTCGATCCGGAAACCGAGATCGGTCTCGGTATGCGGCTGGATGTCGCCGGTCTGGACGACCTCTTCGCCGACGAGGCTCGGCTTCGCGAGGAGCGTGCGGACCGGCCGCGGCGGCTCGGCCTGGGCCTTCTTCTCCTCGCCGCAGCCGCTGACGGATAGCGCCAGGCCACAGGCGCAACCACAAACGATCAGCCTCTTGAGCAAGTCTTTCATGTGAGATCTCCCGGGGTGGAAGACAGCCCGCGCAAGGCGTTGCGCGCGGCCTCGACGATGAGCGTGCGTGCGTCGCTGAAATCGATTTCGTGTACGGTCACGGACAGGGCGCAGACGCCATGGACGCTGGCCAGGAGGATGCGCGCGATGTCCGCGGTAGGAAGCGGGCGCAGCAGGCCGTCGGACTGAACCCGCTCGACCGTCTCCAGAAGGAGGTCGTAGCCGTTGAGCACACTGGGATCGTCGAGTTCGAGCCTGGTGACCTGAGGATCCAGGAACAGGATGCGGAAGCGGTCTGGATCGTCGAGGGCGAAGTCGCCATAGGCGATCAGGATGCGCTCCAGCGCCAACAAGGCGTCGCCGGTTTCCCGCAGGATGCGGTTGCACTTGTCGGCCAGCTGATCGAGGGCCTCGATGCAATAGGTCCTGAGCACGTCCTGCTTGGTCGGGAAGTAGCGATAGAGCGCCCCAGCGGTCAGGCCCACCGCGGTTGCAACGCGGCGCATCGACAGGGCGCCGTAGCCCTCGGCCGAAATGATGCGGCCGGCTGCGGCGAGAATACGGGCACGCGCTTCGGCGAGCTGGTCATCGTTGAGGGCCGGTCTCGGCATGGCAACTCCTTTTAATAAACGTCTTTACTAAACGCGTTTATCAAATAGTCAAGCGGGATATCTCCGCCGCTCAGACACGACGCCGCCTGAGGCGATCAATGCGACTTGGTTTTCGTTTCAGCGAGCACGTCGTGCAGGACAAGCTCATGCGCCAGCACGTTGAAGGCGACATCGTCGAACTCTCCTCTCTTGAGCAGGTCGCGCAGTGCTTCGCGCTCGGCTGCCAGCGCAGCCTGCCGCAGGGCGTTCTCGGCACTTTGCAAGGCTGCCACCTCCTCGCGCGGCGTCTGGCCGTCTTCGAGCAAAGCGAGGCGGCGCCGATAGGCCGCGATCAGGCCCTCCGCCACGGCCTGCTCGATGGTCGCAGTTCCGTCGGCGCCGCCGCGGTGGGTGACGCTTTCCAGCCGGGCGATCGCCGCTTCCGTCGCAGCGATCCGCGCTCGCCGCATCTCGATGGCATGAACCGCACCATGGCCAACGGCCAGCCCGCGCACGATCGGCGGCAGGCCAAGGCTGGCGATCGCCAGCCAGAGCAGGATCACGCCAACGGCCAGGAAGATCGCGACGTCCCGCCCCGGAAAGGGCGAGCCGTCAAGCGCCAGCACCGGCAGGGAGAGCACGCCGGCAAGCGTAACAGCTCCGCGAACGCCGGCGACCGAGCCGGCCAGTCGCGTCCGCAGCGTGGTGCGAAACTGCTCCAGGCGAAATCGTCGAGCTGCGAGGCGGCTCAGCGCGATGGCGACGCTGATCCAGAGAAAGCGCAGCGTGATCAGGCAGAATGTCAGCGCAACGATGATGCCGAGCGGCTGCCAGAGCCAGTGCGTGCCGGTCAGGG
>JAEXUU010000310.1 GCA_023452965.1 Pseudomonadota bacterium
ATGATCACGCTCGGCGTCGCGCTGATCCTCTTCGAGCTGGCGAATTCCTTCGGCGGCCTGACCGGCGGGGCCGACGGCCTGCAAGGCATCATGATGAAGCCGGTGCTCGGCCTGTTCGAGTTCGATATCTTCGGCCGCACCGCCTATCTCTACTCGCTCAGCGTCCTCTTCGTGCTGTTCCTGATCGCGCGGCGGGTGGTGCATTCGCCCTTCGGGCTTTCGCTGCGCGCGGTCCGGGACAATCCGCTGCGCGCTTCGGCCTCGGGGGTCCCGAACGGGCGGCGCCTCGCCGCGGCCTACACCCTGGCGGCCGCCTATGCCGGCGCGGCCGGGGCGCTGCTCGCCCAGACCACGCAGTTCGTCTCGCTCGACGTACTCGACTTCCATCGCTCGGCCGATCTGATGCTGGTGCTGATCATCGGCGGCGCCGGCTATCTCTATGGCGGCCTCGTCGGCGCCATCGCCTTCAAGCTGCTGCAGGACGCGATTTCGAGCTTCACCCCGCAATACTGGATGTTCTGGATCGGGCTCTTCCTCGTGCTGTTCGTGCTTGGCGGGCGCGAGATCATCCATGGCGCGATCAAGACGGTGGTCGGCCGCTTCGCCCGCCTCGGCAAGGGAGGCGCGTGATGAGCGTTGCTCTCCAGACCTTCGACCTCTGCAAGAGCTTCGGTGGGATCACCGCGACCGACCATGTCGATTTTTCGCTCGCGAAGGGCGCCCGGCACGCCCTGATCGGCCCGAACGGCGCCGGCAAGACCACTTTCGTCAACCAGCTCACCGGCGTGCTCAGGCCGAGCTCCGGGCGCATCGCGCTGCTGGGGGAGGACATCACTAGGCTGCCGCGCGAGGCGCGGGTCAAGCGCGGCCTCGCCCGCACCTTCCAGATCAACCAGCTCTTCGGCACGATGACGCCGCTGGAGATGATGGCCCTCGTCACCTCGGAGCGGCTCGGCCGCGGCAGCCAGCCTTTCCGCGCGCTCGACCGCGACGCCGAACTCGTCGACCAGACCGCCGAAATCCTGAGCCGCTTCCGGCTCGACGACATCATGGACCGCAAGATCGCGACGCTGCCCTATGGCAAGCAGCGCCAGATCGAGATCGCCGCCGCCTTTGCCGCGCGGCCCACGGTCCTGCTGCTCGACGAGCCGGCGGCCGGCGTGCCGGAAGCCGAGCGGCGCGAGCTGATGCAGACGGTTGCCGAGCTTCCGGACGATGTCTCGGTCCTGCTGATCGAGCACGATATGGACCTTGTCTTCCGCTTCGCGACGCGCATCACCGTGCTGGTCAACGGGCGCGTGCTGGCGGAGGGGACGCCGGAGGAGATGGCGCGGGATCAAGCCGTGCGCGCAGCCTATCTCGGCGAGGGCACCCATGCCTGAAGCAGCGCCATCCGAACTCCTGAGGATCGAGAAGCTGAGCGCCGGCTATGGCGAGGCGCAGGTGCTGTTCGATATCGACCTCAGCCTTGCCGAAGGGCGCTCGCTCGCGCTGCTCGGCCGCAACGGCGTCGGCAAGACGACTTTGGTCAACAGCATCATCGGCGTGACGCGCCGGCGCGGGGGGCGGATCGTGCTCGCCGGGCGCGACCTCTCCACGGCCTCGCCCGAGCAGCGGGCCCATGCCGGCATCGGCTGGGTGCCGCAGGAGCGCAACATCTTCAAATCGCTGACGGTGCTGGAGAACCTGACGGCGGTGGCGCTGCCGGGGCCGTGCGACGCGGCCCGCGTCTTCCGCATGTTTCCCCGACTGGCCGAGCGCAAGGCCAATCTCGGCAACCAGCTTTCCGGCGGCGAGCAGCAGATGCTGGCGATCGGCCGGGCGCTGATGCTCAATCCGAAACTGCTCCTGCTCGACGAGCCGACCGAGGGCCTCGCCCCGATCATCGTCGAGGAACTGCTCAAGGCGCTGAAGGGCCTGTTCCGCGAGGAGGGGCTTTCCGCCATCGTGATCGAGCAGCATGCGCGAAAGATCCTCGAGCTGACCGATGACGCCATCGTGCTCGAACGCGGGCGCGTGGTCCTGGCCGAGCGCAGTGCTACGCTGATCGCCGAGCCCGAGCGCCTCGAACACCATCTCGGCCTAACGGCCGCTGCCTGATCAACGAGAACCGGGAGGAAACGTCATGACCCAGAGGAAGAAGCCGCCGTTCCGGGGCGACATGGTCGGAAGCCTGCTGCGCAGCGCGCCAGTCAAGGACGCCCGGGCCAAGCATGCTGCCGGCGAGATGAGCCAGGCCGATCTGACCAGGATCGAGGACGAGGAGATCAGAAAGCTCGTCAAGAAGCAGGAAGAGGTCGGCCTGCAGGCGGTGACGGACGGCGAATATCGCCGCGCCTTCTGGCATTTCGACTTCCTCGACGGCCTAACCGGCGTCACGACCTACGAGACCAATGCGGGAATCCAGTTCAAGGGCGTCGCGACCAAGGGGCACGGCATCCGCGTCACCGGCAAGCTCGATTTTCCGGCCAACCACCCGCATCTCGCCCATTTCAAGTTCCTGGCCTCGGTGACCAGCCGCGTGCCGAAGATGACGATTCCGAGCCCGTCCATGCTGCATTACCGCGGCGGGCGGAAGGCGATCGACCCGAGCGCCTATCTCAAGATGGAGGATTACTACGAGGATCTCGGCAAGGCCTATGCCAAGGCGATCAAGGCCTTCTACGACGCCGGCTGCCGCTATCTGCAGCTCGACGATACCAGCCTGTCCTATTTCTGCGATCCCGAACAGCGCAAGATGCTGGCCGAGCGCGGCGATGATCCGGACAAGCTGATCTTCGTCTATCGCGACGTGCTCAACGCCGCGCTCAAGGCGAAGCCGGCCGACATGCAGATCACCACCCACACCTGCCGCGGCAATTTCAAGTCGACCTTCATCGCCTCGGGCGGCTACGAGCCGGTGGCCGACATGGTCTTCAACCAGATCGATGTCGACGGCTATTTCATGGAATGGGACGACGACCGCTCCGGCGGTTTCGAGCCGCTGCGCTTCCTGCCCAAGGGCGACAAGCAGGTCGTGCTCGGTCTCGTCACCTCGAAATTCGGCGCGATCGAGAGCAAGGACAATCTCAAGCGCCGCATCGAGGAAGCGGCGGAATTCGCGCCGCTGGAGCAGCTTTGCCTGTCGCCGCAATGCGGCTTCGCCTCGACCGAGGAGGGCAATGTCCTTGCCGAGGACGAGCAATGGGCAAAACTCTCGCGCATCCTCGAAGTCGCCAAGGAGGTCTGGGGATGAGCAGCGAACCCTGCTTCGACATCGCCCATCTCGCGCATGTCGAGCTTCTCACCGACAAGCCGGCCGAGAGCCTCGATTTCTTCGTCAATGTCTACGGGCTGACCGAGAGCGGGCGCGAAGGCGACAGCGTCTTCCTGCGCGCCTGGGACGATTACGAGTTCCATACGCTCAAGCTGACGGCGGCGAAGACCACCGGCATTGGCCATGTCGCCTACCGGGCGACCAGCGAGCAGGCGCTGCGGCGTCGTGTCGAGGCGATCGAGGCGATGGGTTGCGGCATCGGCTGGGTCGATGGCGATCTCGGCCATGGCCGGGCCTATCGTTTCCGCGACCCGGACGATCATGTCTTCGAGATCTATTTCGACACCAACAAATATGTCGCCCCGCCGCATGAGCGCCCGGCGCTTAAGAACCAGCCGCAGCGCAATCATGGCCGCGGCTGCGCTGTCCGTAGGCTCGACCATCTCAACCTGCTCGCCCGCGACGTCGCGGCGATCCGCGACTTCCTGCCGAAGGCGCTGGGCAGCCGCGTCACCGAGCAGATCGTGCTCGATTCCGGCGAGGTCGGCGGCTGCTGGTTCACCGTCAACAACAAGAGCTACGACATCGCCTATACCCGCGACCACACCGGCAGCCTGGGACGCTTCCACCACGTCACCTATGCCGTCGACCAGCGCGAGCATGTGCTGGAAGCCGCCGACATCTTCCTCGAGAACGGCGTCTACATCGAGACCGGTCCGCACAAGCACGCCGTGCAGCAGACCTTCTTCCTCTATGTCTACGAACCCGCCGGCAATCGCGTCGAGATCGCCAATGCCGGCGCCCGGCTGATCCTCGATCCGGACTGGCAGACCGTCACCTGGACGGAGGAGGAGCGGAAGAAGGGCCAGGCCTGGGGGCTGAAGACGATCGAGAGTTTTCA
>JAEXUU010000334.1 GCA_023452965.1 Pseudomonadota bacterium
GCACAGCCCCATATAGCGGGAGTCCGCGGCGTCGCGCAGCGACTTCCAGGCCGCATAATCCGGTGTGTCGAAGACCTTGCCGAGATCGCGCGGATTGGACAGCTCGGTCCAGGCATCCATGCCCATCAAGGTGGGGTCGGCGGCGGCGAAGAAGGGGGCATGAGCTGAGGCCGCGACCTTGGAGAGATCGCGCAACAACTGCACGTCCGTCGCCAGATGGCTGAAATGGTAGTCGCCGATCAGGCAGCCGAAGGGCTGACCGCCGAGCTGACCAAACTCCTGCTCATAGACCTGCTTGAAGAGCGGGCTCTGATCCCAGCGGGCGCCGGGATAGGTCTTGAGATTGCGGTAGAGCTCGTTCTTGCCGACATTCATCACCTTGATCTTCAGCTGCGAGTCCGTCTCGGAGTTGAAGACAAGGTAGTTCAGACCGCGCCAGGCGCTCTCGATCTTCTGGTATTCCGGGGCGTGCAGCACCTCGTTGATCTGCTCGGTCAGCTTGGCGTCGAGCCGCGCGATCATCTCCTCGATCGTGTCGAGCACATCGGTCTTGATCAGCGTCGAGTCGGCGAGCGCCTGGTTTACGAGGGTCGCGACCGCATTCTCGACTTCGGTCGCGGCGCGCTCGGTCTTCGGCTTGAAGCTTTGCTTGAGAACGTTCGCGAACTCGTCCGCGTCCCGCGTCTCGGTTACTGCTCCGCCGGGCTGCTGGATTTGTGTTTCCGCCATGGCCGCCTCGCTCAACCGTTGCCGTTTTGCTTGTTGCCGTCAGCCGACTTCTCGCCGAGCTTGTCCTTCATCGCAGCCATGAGTTGCGGATCGGCCAGCAGCGCCTTGATCTGGTCGCTCGCCGCCATCTTGCCGTCCATGTAGCGCAGCAGGTTGGCGAGCTGCTCGCGCGCCTCCAGCAGCTTCGCAGTGGCCGGAATCTGGCGGGCGATGGCAGCCGGATTGAAGTCGTCGAACTTCGTGAACTTCAGAGCAACCGAGAGCTTTTCACTGCCGTCGCCGCCGAGCTTGTTGGGCACGTTGAAGGCGACACCGGGCTCGATCGCCGCCATGCGCTGATCGAAATTGTCCATGTCGATGTCGAGGAATTTCCGCTCGGAGATATCGGGCTTCTCGACGGCGGAAGCGTTGCCGGAGAGGTCGGCGAGGACGCCCATCACAAAGGGCAGTTCGATCTTCTGCTCGGCGTTGTAGGGGTCCTCATATGTGATGTGGACCCGCGGCGGCCTGTTTCGGCGAATGAACTTCTGCCCAGAATCCCCGGCCATGTCAGCGCCCCTTCCTCTAGAGGCATCACGCAAAGGTAGCGTGACACCACGCCAAGTCACCTAGCTCGCTATACCATACACAATTGCCGTCAGCTTGACAGTTCCTGTTGAACTGCTCGCGACGCGCCGATCGGCCATGCAAACCAATCGCGAATTCGTGAATTCGTCGACACCGGCAGGCATGACGACGCCATTCGCAAGGGGTCTTCTCCCGGGTGAGTAAGTATCCGGGAGCCTATTCGTCGATGCTCCTGCGTATGCCTACTTCAGGAAGGATATCGCTCAGCAGCGACATGAAATCCTGTTGCGCGAGCGCGCAGGCTTTGTCCATCAGGAGCGGCACAGGGTTCGAGGGCTCGACGAGTCGATAGAAGGCGGCCACTGCCCTCATCCGACTGACGGCCTCGGCGCGGTTCGCGACGCTCTGCGCCGCAGCCTCGGAGGCCGACGCCGTCGCGGTGGCAGCGACCGGCTCAGCAGCCGGCTCGTGCTCGCTTTCCGCGCCGCCGCGCTCGCCTTCGGTCGCTTCTGCCTCGCCCTCCTCTTCCGAGCTCTCCTGCCAGGCGTCGCTTGACTGCTCCTCGTAGCCGTCGCCTCCGGAATCCTCGTAACCCTCCGACGCATTCAACCGCTCGAGCGGGAGCTGGAAGCGCGGCTCGGTGCCGATCTCGAGAATCGCCTTGTCGACATGCTCGGGAAACATGATCTGGATCACCTCGATCAGCGACTTGCCGATCAGCCGCTGCGCCTGTCCGATCAGCAGCACCGCCGGGCTCGAAGGCTCGGAGTGGCGGAAATAGGCGAGGCAGGCGGAAAGCGCGGCACGCGCCTCCGGCACGGAGGCGCAGGCGCCGGCCGGCAGGAGAAGCGGCGCCAGCGAAACCGCGGCCGGAGAGCCGGCATCCGCAGCAGGCTCGCCCGTCTCCTGCGGAGCACTCCGGCCGGCAAAGGGTTCGAGAAGGCTGATGATCTGGCCGACCAGGGCCGAAAGACGCGGAAAGCTCAGCGCCCCGCCGCCTCCCACCCGCTCGTTCCAGATCGCGCGGATCTGGGCTATCGCTTCGCGGATCGCCACGACTTGGTCGAACCCCGCCTTCAGCTCCGCAGGGTTGTGTTTGGCGAGCTCGTCGAGCGCGGCCTGGATCGCGCCCCCGTCAGGGTGCTGCTCGGTCTCGTCAGGCTGGATCGCACCCGTGGCGACGAGCTGACTGCGGAAGACCAGCGGGCCGATCCGCTTGCTGGTCAGGAGCGGCGCATGCTGCAGCGGCAGCACCACCGTGGCGAGGTCGTCGAGACTCTGCAGCGCCACTTCGCGCAGGGTGAGGCTATCCCCTTCCGCACGAGGATACGCCTCGCCCCAGTACTGCGAGAGATGCCCCGCAAGCAGGCCAAGGCAAGCGGAAAAGCCAGGCATGTCGCGGTTGAGCAGGCAGAGCTTGGCCGCGATGACAATCACACGGATATCGCGGCTGACTTTAAGGACCTTGGCCACGTCGGCAAAAGCGGCGGGAAAATCGATCGTCGACCGGTCGAAGGTGACGAGCGCACCATCCGATTTGGATGTGAAATAGGAGGTCGGCAGCATCACTTCGAGATGCGCAATGATGTTGGTGAGGGCCACGTCTTCATCGGGATCCGGGCCGCAAGGGCCGTCCACCAGAACCGGCCCGGCCAGATCAGCGAAGTTCAACGCCGCCATGAGCCCCCTCGGTCAATATGCGGACGCCACGAGGCGCCGGCACGAGCAGTCGTCAATCGGCCTGAATCCGGGTCTCGACGCGACGATTGTCCCCCGAGAACGGATCTGCGGCGATTGGCTTGCTCTGGCCGTAGCCGCGCGGCACCAGCTTGGCGGCGTCGACGCCACGCAAGCTGAGATAGTTGACCACGGCCTTGGCGCGCCGCTCGGACAAGTTCAGGTTATAGTCGGCCGAGCCTCGGGCATCGGTATGCCCTTCGACTAGGAAGTTGTTCGTCGCCAGTTGCGGATCCTTCAACGCCTTGGCGAATTCGTCGAGATTGTTCTTGGCCTCCGGCTCGAGCGCATCGGAATCATACTTGAACTTGACGACGAGATCGAAGGCTGCCGGCGGCTTCACGGCATGGCCGGCCTTGTTGCATTCAGCCTCCGTGCCGATGCAGAGCCCGCGCGAAACGCCGAGACTGGGCTTTCCACCTCCGAAATGCTTGATGATGTCGTCCGCCTTGTAGCTCTGCGACAGTGC
>JAEXUU010000376.1 GCA_023452965.1 Pseudomonadota bacterium
CCTGGCGGCTGATCAACCTGCTCAGCCTCAACCATCTCGGCCTCGTACAGCACGGCGCCGGGCGCAATGGCGAGGCACTGCGCGAATTGCTGGCGCTCTTCGCCGATCTCAGCGATGGGGCGACGGAGCGCCGGATCAGGGGCATCAAGAGCGTCGACAGCCGGCCGGTCGTCAGGCGGTTTCCGCAACGCGCCGGCACCGGAGCGGCGCGGGGGCTCGAGATCCCGGTACTGTTCGACGAGAAGGCCTTCGAGGGCAGCGGCGTCTTCCTGCTCGGCGCGGTGCTCGACCGTTTCCTTGCCGAATACGCGGCCATGAACCACTTCACCCAGACGGTGATCCGCACCGTCGAGCGCGGCGAGATCATGCGCTTTCCGCCGCGCGCCGGCGCGAGGCGGATCCTGTGAGCGCCCAGCACGACACGGTTCCGCCGGAGGCGCTTGAGGGCTTGCGCGTCGAGCCGCCCTTCATCGAAGCCTTGCGGGCTGAACCCTGGCGTCACGACTTCTATGCGGTGCTGCGACGGATCGAGCGCAGCTTCCCCGAGCGCGAGCGCATCGGCGACGTGGCGGCGCGGCGCGACGAGTACCTGGCGCTGGGCGAGCAGGCCTATATGGACTTCCCGGCCTCGACGCTCGCCGAGGCGGACCGGGACGGGCAGGGGCGGCTGCGGCTCTTCGTCAAGTTCCTCGGCCTGCTCGGGCCGCAGGGCGCGCTGCCGCTGGCGACCACCGAGGAGAGCTATCACTGGCAGATCGCCCGCGACGATGCCTTTCCGCGCTTCCTCGACATCTTCAATCACCGATTTTTGCAGCTGTTCTTTCGGGCCTGGGCGGATTCCCGGCCGATCGCCCAACATGACCGGGCCGATCTCGACCGGTTCGTCGCCTATGTCGGAAGCATGAGCGGCCTCGGCTCGAAGCCCTACCAGAATCTGGACAGCGTGCCGGATGCCGAAAAACTCGCCCATGCCGGGCTGACCGGAGCGCAGGCTAAATCCGCCTCGCGCCTGCGCAGCCTGCTCACCGGGTTGTTCGCCATCGAGGTCGAGGTCGAACAGTTCGTCGGCATGTGGCTGGCCTTCGATCCGGCCGATCGAACCAGGCTCGGCCTCGGCCATTGCGCGCTCGGCAGCAATGCCCTCGTCGGGGCCAGCGTCTACAGCGTCGAGGACAAGTTCCGGCTGCGCATCGTCGCCCGCGACATGGAGCAGTTCGACCGCTTCCTGCCCAATGGCGACCGCTGCGAGCCTTTGGCCGATGCGGTGTTCTTCTATCTCGGCGAGCAGTTCGAATGGGATGTCGAGCTTGCCCTGCCGGTCGGCAAGGTCAGGCCGATGCAGCTCGGGCGCTTCGGGGCGCTTGGCTGGTCGAGCTGGGTCTCGCCGAACTGGGACCTGCCCGACGGGACGCTCCGGCGCGATGCGCGTTTCCACCCGGCCGAGCGCATGCGCCAGAAGCGCAGCCGGCAAGGCCAGGCTCCCCATGCTCAGGACGCTCGCCCAAAAGACCGACGATAGGAGACAGGCATGGCCGACATCAGTCTCGAAGCCGTCACCGGCAAGCTCAACCGCGTCGGCTACGAAGCCTTCATCCAGGCGCTGCGCCAGGCCAAGGGAGCCGGGAACCGCAATGTCGAGCTGGCGCACTGGCTCGCCCAGATCCTGCAGCGCCGCTCGACCGATATCGGGCTGACAGCGCAGCATTACGGACTCGACATGGCCCGGCTCGCGACCGATATCGGCGGCGTCATCGAGGGCTTCCGCAAGAACGAGACGGAGATGCCCGGCGTCGCCAACAACGTCGTCGACGTGCTCGACCGCGGCTGGCACTACGCCACCCTGTTCTTCGGCGAGACGCAGATCAGGACCGGCCATGTCCTGGTTGCGGCGCTGAAGTCGCTGGAGCTGAAGCGCGCGCTGACCGCGATCTCGCGGGAGTTCGGCAAGATCCCGGTCGAGGAACTCGCCGCCGGCCATGCGAAGATCTGGAAGGACTCGGAGGAGGAGAACCTGCGGCCGATGGACGGTTCTGGCCTGCGCGCGGCCGGCACGCCCGGCGCCGAGCAGGCTGAGGGGCCAAAGGGCACGACGGCGCTCGACCGCTTCTCGCAGGACCTGACCGAGAAGGCGCGCTCGGGCACGATGGACCCGATCCTCGGCCGGGACGACGAGATCCGCCAGGTCATCGACGTGCTGATGCGCCGGCGGCAGAACAATCCGATCCTGACCGGCGAGGCCGGCGTCGGCAAGACGGCAATCGCCGAGGGCTTCGCACAGCGCGTCGTCTCGGGCGACGTGCCGCCGCCGTTGCGCGGGGTCAAGGTCTGCGCCCTCGACATCGGTCTGATGCAGGCTGGCGCCTCGATGAAGGGCGAGTTCGAGCAGCGGCTGCGCTCGGTCATCGACGAGGTGCAGTCCTCGCCGACGCCGGTGATCCTGTTCATCGACGAGGCGCACACGCTGATCGGCGCGGGCGGCGCGGCCGGCACAGGCGATGCCGCCAACTTGCTCAAGCCTGCTCTCGCCCGTGGCACGCTGCGCACCATCGCGGCGACCACCTGGTCGGAATACCGGCAGTATTTTGAGAAGGACCCGGCGCTGACCCGGCGCTTCCAGCCGGTGCAGGTCGACGAGCCCGATGTCGTTCGCTGCTGCACCATGCTGCGCGGGCTGATCGGGCCGATGGAGAAGCATCACAAGGTCCGCATCTCCGACGCCGCGATCGTCGCCGCCGTGCAGCTTTCCTCGCGCTACATCCCGGCGCGGCAATTGCCCGACAAGGCGGTGAGCCTGCTCGACACCGCCTGCGCTCGCGTCGCGATCAGCCAGACTGCGGTTCCGGCCGCGATCGAGGATGCCCGCGTCGGCCTCGCGGCGCTGGAGAAGGAAAAAGCGGCGCTGATCGCCGATCAGGATCTGGGCGATGCGACCGACGAACGCCTCGGCAAGATCGAGGAGGAAAGCGCCGCGTTGAAGACGAAGCTCAAGAAGCTGGAAGCCGACTGGGCGTCCGAACTGGCGCTGGTGGAGGAGATCACGCTGCTGCGCGGCAAACTCGGCGAGAAACCAGCCGGGGAGGCCGCAGCCGATGCCGAGGCGCCGGCAGCCCCTGCCGCCGATCCCGAGGCAACGCGTGCCAGCCTGAAGGAGAAGTTCAGTTCGCTCGGCGAGATCGATACCGCCAACCGGATGATCTACGCCCATGTCGACGAGCAGTCGGTCGCCTCCGTCGTCTCCGACTGGACCGGAATCC
>JAEXUU010000422.1 GCA_023452965.1 Pseudomonadota bacterium
GGTGATCACCGGTGCGGAATGGCAGGTGATCGCCGCCGGCGTCGCCCAGCGCGCGCAATTGCTGAACGCCGTGCTCGGCGACATCTATGGGCCGGGCCGGCTGGTCCGCGAAGGCGCGCTGCCGGCCGCGGCGATCACCGGCAGCCCCGACTATCTGCGGCCGCTGCAGGGAACGAACGGCGCCGGCCAGCTCCAGACCTATGCCGCCGATCTCGGGCGCGGGCCGGACGGGCGCTGGTGGATACTCGGCGACAAGACGCAGGCACCATCTGGGGCGGGCTACGCGCTTGAGAACCGGCTGGCGCTCGGCCGCGCCTTCCCGGACCTGTTCCGGACGATGAATGTCGAGCGGCTGGCGGCCTTCTTCCAGAGCTTCCGGACCGGGCTCGTCGCCCGCGCCAGGCGCGTCGAGCCACGCATCTGCCTGCTGACCCCGGGCCAGCTCAACGAAAGCTATTTCGAACAGGCCTATCTCGCCCGCTATCTCGGCTTCCTCCTGGTCGAGGGCGGCGATCTCGTGATGCGCGACGGGCTGGTGCATGTGCGCACCATCGCCGGCTTCAAGCGCGCCGACGTGATCTGGCGCCGTATCGACGGCGATTTCGCCGACCCGCTCGAGCTCAATGCCGCCTCGGCGCTCGGCGTGCCCGGCCTGGTCGAAGCGATCCGCCAGGACAATGTCGTCGTCGCCAACGGGCTCGGCTCCGGCGTGGTCGAATCCCGCGCCCTGATGAGCTTCATGCCGGCTCTGGCACGCGATATCCTCGGCGAGGAGCTGATCCTGCCGAACATCGCGACCTGGTGGTGCGGCCAGCCGCACGAGCGCCGGATCGTGCTCGACCGGCTCGACGAGATGAGCATCGCGCCCGCCTTCCGCGCCAATGGCGGAAGCCTCGACGACCAGCCGGTTCTGGTCGCCGACCTCGACCGCACCGCGCGCGAGCGGCTGCGTGCCGCGATCGAACAGCGCGGGCTCGACCATGTCGGCCAGGAGGTGGTGCGGCTCTCGACCATGCCCGTCCTGCACGACGGACGGCTGGAACCGCGCCCGATGACGCTGCGGGTTTTCGCTGCGGCGACACCGGAGGGCTGGCAGGTGATGCCGGGCGGCTTTTGCCGCATCTCCGACGAGACCGATGCGCGCGCCGTGACGATGCGCTCGGGCGTGCGCTCCAGCGATGTCTGGGTGACCTCGGACCAGCCGGTCGAGCCGGTGACGCTGTTGCCTAGCCCCGACAAGATCGCGATCCGCCGGATCGTTGGCATCCTGCCGAGCCGCGCGGCCGACAACCTGTTCTGGCTGGGGCGCTATCTGGAGCGAACTGAGGCGACGCTCCGGCTGGTGCGCGCCGTGCTCGGCCGGCTGATCAACGCCGACGACCAGGCACCGGGCCATGCCGAGACGATCAAGCGCCTCGCCAACCTGCTGGTGGCCTGGGGCGCCGCTCCCGCCGGCCGCGGAAAGGCCATCGCCAGCCAAGCGACCAGCGCCCTTTTCGGACTGGAAGAATATGGCTCCGCCGCGGCGTCGATACGCGAAGCGCGCCGGACCGCCTCGGTGATCCGCGCGCGGCTCTCGGTCGATGCCTGGCGCCTCTTCGGCGATCTGCAGCGCCAGCTCACCGCGCCACGCAAGCCGGTGAGCGAGGGCGAGGCCTTCGAGGTCGCCGACAGCGCCCTGAAATCGCTCGCCGCCTTTTCCGGCCTGTCCCAGGAGAACATGGTGCGTGGGGCCGGCTGGCGCTTCCTCGACATCGGCCGGCGGCTCGAACGCGGCGTCACCACCTGCCGCTATGCCCGGCATTTTGCCGAGAGCGGCACGCCCGGAAACTGCCTCGACGCCCTGCTCGACCTGACGGATTCGCAGATCACCTATCGCTCGCGCTATCAGCTCGGCGCGGCGCTGCAGCCGGTTCTCGATCTCGTCATGCTCGATCCCTACAATCCGCGCTCGGTCGCCTTCCAGGTGGAGCGGCTCGACCAGGAGATCGCGGCATTGCCGACACTCAGCGACGACGGCATGCTGGAAGAGCCGCGCCGGCTGGCGCTCCGGCTCGCAGCAGAATGCCGCACGGCCGAGGCGAGCCGGCTCGACCGCGCCAGCATCCTGCTGTTCGAACAGTTGCTGATGGGGCTGTCGAACGCCGTCGCCGACCGCTACTTCCTGCAGAACGCGCATCCGGAAGGGTCGCGGATGACGCAGCTCGCATGACGGCAGCCGAGTGATCTACGAAATTCGACATCTCACCAGCTACGCCTATGCGCGGCCGGTGCCGTTCGCGCGCTGCATCCTGCGCGTGCTGCCGCGCGAGGGCGATGGCCAGCACGTCGTCGCAAGCGAGCTCAGCGTGACGCCGCGCTCCGTCGAGCGACATGACGGGATCTGCTTTTTTGGCAACCGCACGACCACGCTGACCATCGCGAAGCCGCACCGCGAACTGCGGATCGAGACAAGATCTCGGGTCGAGGTGAACCGCGCTGCGGCGCCTTTTCCGGCGCTGACGCGGAATTGGGAGGAGGTGACGGCCCTGGCCCAGGGCGCACAGAGCCTCGCCCCGGATTCACCGGCGCAATACATCTATCCCAGCCGGCTGGTGCCGACCGTCGACGAGATCACCGCCTATGCGCAGGAGAGCTTCCAGGCCCGGCGCCCGGTGTTCGAGGCGGCTCGCGAGCTGATGGGCCGGGTCCGCCGGGACTTCACCTACGACCCCGAGGCGACGGAGGTCTCGACGCCGATCCGCGAGGCCTTCGCGCAGCGCCACGGCGTCTGCCAGGACTTCGCGCACATCATGATTGCCGGACTCAGGGGCCTCGGCCTGCCCGCCGCCTATGTCAGCGGCTATCTGCGCACCATCCCGCCGCCCGGCCAGCCCCGCCTCGAAGGCGCCGACGCGACCCATGCCTGGGTGATGGTCTGGTGCGGGCCGGAGACCGGCTGGATCGGCCTCGACCCGACCAATGACCTGATCGTCGGCGACGACCACATCATCACCGCCACCGGCCGCGACTATGCCGACGTCTCCCCGCTCGACGGCGTGCTGGTCGGGCCCGGCAGCCAGAAGCTCGACGTCAAGGTCGACGTGATCCCGGTATCATGAGCGCGCTTCCGACGATACGCGGCATCCTGTTCGACAAGGACGGCACGCTGCTCGACTACCAGGCAAGCTGGGCGCCGATCAATCTGCGTGCTGGCCGCCTCGCGGCGCAGGGCGATGCGGCGCTGGAAGAGCATCTCCTCGTCCTGGCCGGTGTCGATCCTGCGACCGGCTTCTCGACCTCCGACGGGCTGCTAGCGGCCGGTAATACGCGCGAGGTCGCGCAGGCATGGCACGCGGCTGGCAGCCAGTTCGCCATCGCCGAGCTGACGCTCAGGCTCGACGCGCTGTTCCAGGCCGGCGTCGCCGATGTCGTTCCGGTTTGCGACCTTGCCGCCCTCTTCGCCGGGCTTTCCGGTCGCGGTCTCACGCTCGGGATCGCGTCCAGCGACAGCGAGGCGGCCGTCGCCGCCACCGCCGAGCGCTTCGGCATCGCCGGCCGGCTCGATTTCCTCTGCTGCTACGATTCCGGCCATGGCGCCAAGCCGGAGCCGGGCATGGTCGAAGGCTTCTGCCGCGCGACGGGGCTGCCGGCGGATGCGGTCGCGGTGATCGGCGATTCCGCCCATGACATGCACATGGCTGCGGCGGCCGGCGCCGGCCTGCGCATCGCCGTGTTGACCGGGGCTGGCAGCGCCGAGACCCTGCGCCCGCTCAGTCATCTCCTGCTGCCGAGCGTCGCCGATCTGGAGCAGGCGCTGTTCGCCTAAGACGGACCGCGGAAGGTCGGGGTTCGACATCCTCAGATGTCATCCCGGACAA
>JAEXUU010000473.1 GCA_023452965.1 Pseudomonadota bacterium
CAGGGCATCCCGCTCGGCGAGATCCGCAAGGTCGAGCCCGGCGAGCGCAAGGCCGAGGAACGCAAGGCATTTGCCGGGGAGATCGTCATCTGCCCGCCGAGCGCCATCCAGGACCTCTGGTCGCGCCGCTTCCCCGATCCTGTCACCGCCTTCGCCTCGGGCTGGATGCGGGTCAGGGCGCGGGCGCGCCAGAAGGGCGGCGAGCTGCCGCTGATCATCTCCGACCATGCCGATTGGGACGATCTCCAGGCGACGATCCGGGAGGTCCAGGCCGGCGAGATCTGGATCACCCATGGCGAGGCCGAGGCGCTGGCGCATTGGTGCGGCACGGTCGGCCTGAAGGGCATGCCGCTGCATCTCGTCGGCTATGGCGACGAGGGCGATTCCGAGCCGGAGGGAAGGCCGGCGGAGGCCAGTTCGGCGGAGGCTGCTCGATGAACCGCTTCGCCTGGCTGCTCGACCGCCTGGCCTATGAGCCGCGCCGCAACGGCAAGCTCGCGCTGATCGCGGATTATCTGCGCACCGCGCCCGATCCCGATCGCGGCTATGCGCTGGCCGCGATGACCGGCGGGCTCGTCTTCCAGAACGCCAAGCCCGGCCTGATCCGCGCCTTGGTCGCCGAGCGTACCGACCCGGTACTGTTCGCGCTTTCCTATGACTATGTCGGCGACCTCTCCGAGACGGTCGCGCTGATGTGGCCGGCTCGGCATGGCGCCAACGACGTGCCGCATCTGCCCGATGTCGTCGCAGGACTGCAAAAGTCCGGCAAGACCGAGATGCCGCGCCTGATCGCCTCCTGGCTCGATGCGCTCGACGAGACCGGGCGCTGGGCCCTGCTCAAGCTGATCACCGGCGCCCTGCGCATCGGTGTCTCCGCCCGCCTCGCCAAGACCGCCGCCGCGAGCCTTGGCGGCATTCCCGCCGACGAGGTCGAGCAGGTCTGGCATGGGTTGGAGCCGCCCTATACCGCGCTCTTCGCCTGGCTGGAGGGCAGGGGCCCGCGTCCCGAGGCGACCGACCCGGCGCCGTTCCGGCCGGTCATGCTCTCGCATGCCATCGAGGACGGCGATTTCGACAAGCTCGACGCGGCCGAATTCGCCGCCGAATGGAAATGGGACGGTATTCGGGTCCAGGCCGTCGCCGGCACGCGGCCGGATGGTGGCCGCACCGTCAGGCTCTATTCCCGCACCGGCGAGGAGATCGGCGGTGCCTTTCCTGATCTCACCGAGGCGCTGACGCAGGACGGCGCGCTCGACGGCGAGTTGCTGGTGATGCGCGATGGCGTCGTCCAGAGCTTCAACACGCTGCAGCAGCGGCTCAACCGCAAGGCGGTGACCGCAAAGATGCTGGCCGAATTCCCGGCCCATATCCGCGCCTATGATCTTCTCGCGGAGGGCGATGAGGATCTGCGCGGCTTGCCCTATACGGAGCGGCGCGCTCGGCTCGAAGCCTTCCTCGGCAAGCTCGACAGCGCGCGCTTCGATCTCTCGCCGCGCATTCCCTTCGCCAGCTGGGAAGAGCTGACGGTGGCCCGCGCGGATCCCGCAGCGGCCGGAGCCGGAAACGACGCTGAAGCCGTCGAGGGCTGCATGCTCAAGCGGCTCGATTCGCCCTATTTGCCGGGCAGGCCGAAGGGCTACTGGTACAAGTGGAAGCGCGATGCCCGGCTGGTCGACTGCGTGCTGATGTATGCCCAGCGCGGTCACGGCAAGCGCTCCTCCTTCTATTCCGACTACACCTTTGGCGTCTGGCGGGTGGGCGAGGCGGGTGCGGACGAACTGGTGCCGGTCGGGAAGGCCTATTTCGGCTTCACCGACGAGGAGCTGATCGAGATCGATCGCTATGTCCGCAAGAACACGCTTAATCGTTTCGGCCCGGTGCGCGAGGTGACGCACAACCCGTCGAGCGGCCTCGTCTTCGAGGTCGCCTTCGAAGGGTTGCAGCGCTCGACGCGGCACAAATCCGGCATCGCCATGCGCTTTCCCCGGATCAGCCGCATCCGCTGGGACAAGCCGCCGGGCGAGGCCGACCGAATCGAGACGCTGGAAGCGTTGCTGCCTTCAAACTAGCGATCCGCTGTGGCCCCCTGCGATTGGGGCATTGACAGGGTCAGATGCTGGGCGCTTGAACTTTCAGGGGGAACGCGCCGGCATCTCGCCGGGCATCGGCGCGCGGAGGGCATGATGACACGGATCGTGATCGCGGACGATCATCCGCTCTTTCGCGGCGCGCTGCGCCAGGCGGTCTCGCATGCGCTGACTGGTTCTGAGGTCAGCGAGGTCGGTTCGCTCGAGGCGCTCGGCCAGGCCCTGGTCGAGACCGCCGACATCGACCTTATCCTGCTCGATCTCTCCATGCCCGGCGTGCAGGGCTTTTCCGGCCTGCTCTTCCTGCGTGCTTCCTATCCCGAGATACCCGTCATCGTCGTCTCGGCCAATGACGATCCCGCCGTGATCCGCCGCTGCATCGAGTTCGGCGCGCTCGGCTTCCTGCCCAAGACCGCCGAGGTCGCGCAGATGGGCGAGGCGATCCAGGCCGTGCTCGACGGCGGCGTCTGGACCCCGCCCGGCGTCGACCTCTCAGCCCCTGTCGACCATGAGACCGCCGACATGGTCCGGCGTCTCGCCACGCTGACGCCGCAGCAGGTGCGCGTCTTGATGATGTTGTCGGAGGGGCTGCTCAACAAGCAGATCGCCTATGAGC